>JAGLKH010000001.1 GCA_023141985.1 Flavobacteriaceae bacterium
TTGAACAGAAATCTTTTAAACCAAAGGATATCATTGTTGTGAGCCTTTCAGGTAGAGGCGACAAAGATTTAGAGACATACATCAACCATTTCAATTTATAACGTCATTCCGAACATAGTGAAGGAATCTCATCAAACAGATTGCCACATCACTTTGTTCCTCGCAATGACGAAAAAAAACACTATTTATGAACAGAATAAATCAAAAACTTAAAGAAGACAAAAAGTTACTTTCTATATACTTTACGGCAGGTTATCCTAATTTAGAGGACACAAGTAAAATCATTCAAAATTTAGAAAAAAGTGGTGTAGATATGATTGAGATTGGATTGCCATTTAGTGATCCTTTGGCTGATGGACCAACCATTCAAACCAGTTCCACACAAGCTCTTAAAAATGGAATGACCACAAAACTACTATTTGAACAGCTAAAAGATATTAGACAGACTATAAATATTCCATTAATTATTATGGGTTATTTTAATCCGATATTGCAATATGGTGTAGAAGCGTTCTGTGAAAAATGTAGAGAGGTTGGTATTGATGGTTTAATTATTCCAGATTTACCCGTTGATGTGTATAACGACAATTACAAAACCTTTTTTGAAAAATACGGTTTAATAAATGTGTTTTTAATTACTCCGCAAACACCTGTGGAGCGTATTAATTTTATAGATTCTATTTCAAACGGGTTTATATATATGGTAAGTAGTGCAAGTGTTACAGGAAGTCAATCTGGTTTTGGAGACCAACAAACCAATTACTTTAAGCGTATTGCTGATATGAAACTTAACAATGCGCAAATTGTAGGCTTTGGCATTTCTAACAATAAAACCTTTACACAAGCAACACAATATGCAAAAGGCGTAATAATAGGCAGTGCATTCATAAATCATTTAACAACTAATGGTGTAAACGCAATTAATAATTTTATCAGCACAATAAAACAATAATTATGAAACGAGCATGTTAAAATCTTTCTCACCTAAGGAAATGATTAATAGCGAACAGCATGTGACCTCTAAAAAAATAAATATAAACACATGAAAATGATAAACGATTGGAAAATTGTAATACTACTTTGCCTTACATTAGGCTTAGCACCTTTTTTTCCTGAACCACATATTTTAGGAAAACTGAAATGGATTTTAGGTGGAGCAAATGGTATGCAAGTAATGGATTGGTTTGATACATTATTTCATGGCTTCCCTTTTTTACTTTTAATACGATTAGTTTTTATAAAGTCTATTTCTAAAAAATGAGTTTAAACATTGTACTTATTGAACCCGAAATACCTAATAACACTGGAAATATTGGAAGACTAGCTTTAGCTTCAGGGTCTAATTTACACTTGGTAAAACCTTTTGGTTTTCAAATTGACGACACACGATTAAAACGTGCTGGATTAGATTATTGGCAGCATCTTAGTCTTCATATTTATGAAAATATAGATGAATTTTTTAGTAAGAATAAAGGCAAAAACATGGTTTTTCTTTCAAGTCATGGCAAAAAAGACCATTGGTCCATTAATTTTAAAGATAATATGTTTCTTATATTCGGAAAAGAATCTGTTGGACTGCCAAAATCTCTAACTAAAGAACATTCTGATAGATTATATAAAATACCTTTATATAGCGAACATATTAGAAGTCTTAATTTAGCTAATGCTGTAAGTGTTGTGGTTTATGAAGGATTGAAACATATACGCTAAACTTTGACTTTGATTAAAAAACTATTAGCTTTGTTTAACTACTGATATAATCAACATGTGCTGAACTTGTTTCAGTATTAAAACTGACCATATCATAACATTACCTGCAAGCAAACAAAAAATAAGTGAAATGATTATAATACTTAATGGGTCTATAGGTATTGGCAAAACATCGGTTTCCAGGAAAATCAATGAGAGATTAGATGACTCCGTAATGCTTGAAGGAGATTACTTGGGAATAGTAAACCCATTTGAAATTTATGATGAAAACAGAATCGAATATTTATATCAAACAATAACACATCTAATTAAATTTCATAAGGATAATGGATATGATAACTTTGTGATAAACTATGTTTTTGAAACAAACAATGACCTCCAAAAATTAGTTCATAAATTAGAAATCCTAGATGAAAAAATATCTTGTTATTGGCTTATTTGCACAGAAGAAGAGCAAAGAAAGAGAATATTAAGTCGAAATAATAACCAGATAGAATGGGAATTGAAAAGAGCCATTGAACTAAATAGGATACTTTATAATTCCAGTCAAATCGAATTTATAGGCGAAAAAATAGGGACTGACAATATGGTATTGGACGAAATTGCAGAAATTATAATACTGAAAACGTTGAAAAAGGTAAACTAAAAATTTGTGTGTGGTGGTGAATATATTGCCTCGTCTTGAAATTAAAAGCCAACAGTTAGCACAGTATAAAATTAATAATTTAGGTTTGTGTATAAACAATTACTAATCTTATACAAACCGTTAAACTAAATTAACATGAAAAAAGTATTCTTACTTATCCTTGTGTTTTGCAATACAATGGTATTTTCTCAAAATTTTAATTCAAAATTAAAACCGACAATTGAAGAATTAAGAGAATTTATTTCTATTCCTAACGATGCTTTAGTAAGCGAAGATATTCTGAAAAATATAGAATGGCTAAGCAAAAAATTTAAAGACAGAGGATTCAAAACAACAATTATAAAAACTGAAGGGCAACCACTCTTTTTTGCAGAATTACCAAAAGTAACAAATGCCAAGACTATTTTATTCTATATGCATTTAGATGGACAATCAGTCGAACCCCGAAAATGGGATCAAGATGATCCATATAAAGCTGTATTAAAAACAAAAAACAACAATGATTGGAAAACCTTGGATTGGTCTGAAATGGAAACCAAAATAAATGAAAATTGGCGTATTTTTGGGAGATCAGCATCTGATGATAAAGGTCCAATAGTGATGTTTTTAAATACCATTGATTTATTAAAAGAAAACAATACTTCCATTCCATTTAATGTAAAAGTAATATTAGATAGTGAAGAAGAAAAAAGCAGTAAACCATTACCAAAAGCCGTTAAGGATAATCGAGATCTACTTGCAGCCGATTATTTAATCATTAATGATGGGCCATTACATGTGTCGGACAATCCAACTTTAGCTTTTGGTTGTAGAGGTATTACAACTATTAATTTAACAACCTATGGCCCAATAAAACCACAACATAGTGGTCATTATGGAAACTACGCACCAAATCCAGGGTTTATACTTTCAAAATTATTAGCAAGCTTTAAAGATGATAATGGTAAAGTCACTATTGATGGTTATTACGATGGTATTACTATTGACCAGCAAACGCTAGATATTTTAAAAAGTGTGCCGGATAACAGGCAACAAATTTTAGAAAACTTAGCAGTTAAAACACCTGAAACAGTTGGAGACTTTTACCAGGAAGCATTGCAATATCCATCTTTAAATATTAGAGGATTATCTTCGGGTTGGACTGGTAAAAAAGCTAGAACTATTGTGCCTGCAACTGCCACAGCTGCAATTGATATTCGATTGGTTCCTGAAAGTGATGGTCAACGATTAAAAGAACTAATAAGGCAACATATAGAAACGCAAGGGTTTTATATCACCGATAAAGAACCAACCATGAAAGAACGTTTACAACATAATAAAATACTAACTTTTGAAAGTGGCTCAGTTACAAACCCTTTTAGAACAGATATGACACTTCCATTTGCAACTTGGTTGGAAAATGTGATGACAACAAATAATGATGACACTTTAGTTAAAATACGAATTATGGGAGGTACAGTGCCTATCTCTCCATTTATTAATGAATTGAATATTCCAGCAATATTAGTGCCTTTAGTAAATCCAGACAACAACCAACATAGTCCTAATGAAAATTTAAAAATTAAGAATATAAAATACGGATTACAAACATTTTACAACATATTAAGCACACCTTTAGATTAAACAGATGCATTTTGATATACAAGCCAAAGATTGGGATAATGACCCAAAGAAAACAGAAAGAGCGCAAATCTTTGCAGAAGAAATCACAAATTATTTAAAGCCAAATAAGATATGGAATGCTCTTGAATTTGGTAGTGGCACTGGATTATTAAGTTATCAGTTAAAGGATGACTTCGAGACAATTACACTTGTAGACAATTCGGAAGGAATGATAAATGTCCTGAATGAAAAAATAGAAAAAAGTGGTATCAAAAATTTTAAACCTCTTCTTTTAAATTTATTAGACGACAACTTAAACATTGGCAAGTTTAATGTGATTCTCACTTTAATGACACTACATCACATCCTTGATCTAAACAAAATTCTAACAATATTTAATTCTATATTAAAAACCGATGGTTATTTATGCATCGCAGATTTGGTTAAAGAAGATGGATCTTTTCATAATGAACATCCAGGTTTCGATGGTCATAACGGCTTTGACAAAAATGAGTTAAGTAAGTTTTTAACAAATAGTGGGTTCAAGGTAGAATACTATAATCTATGCTTTGAGATTGAAAAAGAGTTGGATAATGACACTAAGGCCTATCCTTTGTTTTTAATGATCTGCAAAAAGCAATGATAATTTTTGAAAAGCAAATATGGCATCTATTAATTTTAATATTCCTTGTTTTAGGAATAATAGTGCTTACTAATCTTGAAAGAGAATTTTTAATAGGAAGCCTTTGGAATATTCCAACTAAAACATGGCTTATTATATCAGTTGTAATTCCTGTGGTACACCAAATTTATGTTTTGCTATGTTGGAGACTAGAACTGCATTACAAATTATTAACTCGTAATATTGGAGAGAAAGCGTTTAATATTTATTTAACAGGCTTTTTTATTTTTTTTGTTAGTCGATTAATTTTTATAATCCTTCTTTCTGAATCCAACAAAAACACTTTCCATTTAAGCAGTTTTCTTAAATATTCAATTACTATAGTTCTCTCTATTATAGCAATTTATGCTTTCTATTCAGTAAAAAAATATTTCGGTTTTAAAAGAGCAGCTGGTTTAGATCACTTTGATTCAAGTATTGCTGAATTGCCTTTCGTAAAAAAGGGAATATTTAAATACACAAATAATGGAATGTATACATATGCTTTCTTGATTATATATTTACCAGCACTTTTAAATCAATCAAAAGCATCTTTACTTGCAGCAACTTTTAGCCATATTTACATTTGGGTACATTATTATTGTACTGAACTTCCCGATATTAAAAAGATATATAAAAAGACCTCTAACAGCAATGGCTCTAAAAAAACTCACGATACTGCATCACTCTAAAATCGTAGGTATTAAGTTTAGGATTGTTTTGGCAACCCGATATTTATTGTTGTAACTATTTGTAAAAAATTTAGTCTAACTTATTATCAATCAAAAAAACCAATCAAATGAAATTAAAATCAATCCTTCTATTATTTACTATAATAATTGCAACATTAAGTTGTAAATACAAAGAACAAGACGGGCAACTTGACATTGTTCACAATGAAGAAAACAAAAGTGAATTATATTATCTTCTGAAACAAAAAGACAGCCTTATGTTTGAGCTGTCATTCAACCAATTAGATACAAGTATTCTTGACGAACTAGCTACAGATGATGTAGAATTCTATCATGATAAAGGTGGAGCAACTTTTACCAAACAAGAATTCATTGAAGGTATGAAAAGTCTGGGGAACCTTTCCTACAAAGCAAGAAGAGAGTTAGTTAAAGGAAGTACAGAAGTGTTTCCAATGTATAAAAATGGAGAACTTTATGCTGCAATTCTAAAAGGAGAACATCGTTTTTATGCTAAAGAGCCTAATGATAAGCCAGAGTATCTAACGAGTACGGCAAAATATACTGTTTTATGGATTCTTGTAAATAATGAATGGAAAATGAGTAGAATTTTTAGTTATGACCATCAGACACCAAAAAAATAAACATCAAGCTAAGATAAGTTCCAAACTTATAAGAGATTGATATTGAGTGAAAAATTGCTGCCTTCGTTTAACAGCAGATAAAATGAAATAAAGAATTTCTGAAACCAACTATCCTCGAAGCAGTCCCGATAGCTATCGGGACATAGAGGTATTTCGCTAGTTTCATTTTGCCCTTTGGTTCAAAAGCCATAATTCTGTATTTAGATTCCCGTTTTCACGGGAATGACAATTTAAATGGAAACCCTGAGGCAGAGCCTCGAGGAATTCTTTTCGATTAAAACTCCTTTTATCAAAACATTAACTAAACTTCAAAAAACCTTTATCCTAAACTTGCTAAGCTCGCTTTAAGCGTTTCAATCTTTGCTAAAGCATCAGCTTCTTTTTTCTTTTCGCTTGCAACCACTTGCCCAGGTGCATTGTTTACAAAACGCTCATTAGACAGCTTCTTCTGCACCGATTTTAAAAAACCCTCGGTATAATTTAGCTCTTCTGTTAATTTTTTAATCTCTTCCTCAACATCTATTGTACCTTTCATTGGTACAAAATACTCGTTAGATTTTACTCTAAAGGTTAAAGCTCCTTCAACTTTAGCATCTGTATAAGCGAGCTTAGAAATATTTCCTAATCTATCAATTACAACATCAAATGTTTTAGCAGCATTTTCATTATTCAAGATGTAGAGTTCAATCGCATCTTTAAACGCGATATTCTTTTGTTTTCTAATCTTTCTAATTCCTGAAATGACTTCCGCTGCAAAATCAAACTCGGCAATTAAATTCTTGTTTATAGGTTTAGTTTCCGGCCATTTAGCCACTATTAAAGCTTCCTCTGGTGTTCTAACTGCAATATGTTGCCAAATTTCTTCAGTTAAAAATGGCATAAATGGATGTAAAATCTTTAAGTTATTCTCTAAAATGGCGATAATTGTCTTATGCGTCATACTATCAATTGGTTGTTGATATGCTGGTTTTACCATTTCAAGTAACCAAGAGCAGAAATCGTCCCAAATTAACCTATAAGTAGCCATTAAGGCATCACTTAGTCTATACTTACTATAGTGATCTTCAATTTCTATTAGTGTTTGTTGGAATTTGCTTTCAAACCAATCAATTGCAATTTTAGATGATTTGGGTTGCTCAATATCTGCAATTTCCCAGCCATTTATCAATCTAAAGGCATTCCATACTTTATTGGCAAAGGCTTTTCCTTGTTGACATAAGGCTTCATCAAAAGGAAGGTCATTCCCGGCAGGTGAACACATCAACATTCCAACACGAACACCATCTGCACCATATTTTTTCATTAGCTCAATAGGCTCCGGTGAATTACCAAGAGACTTGCTCATTTTTCTCCCTTGTTTATCCCTAACTATGCCTGTGTAATACACATTTTTAAAAGGTAATTGTCCCCTATATTCATATCCTGAAATAATCATTCGTGCCACCCAAAAAAACATGATTTCCGGAGCTGTTACCAAATCGTTGGTTGGATAATAGTAGTTTATTTCTTCATTATCTGGATATCTTATTCCATCAAACACCGAAATCGGCCATAACCAGGATGAAAACCAGGTGTCTAACACATCTGAATCTTGCTTAAGGTCATTGAGAGTCAGGTTAGGATTATCGGCCTTTTCTTGAGCTAGTATTAATGCATTTTCTTTAGTCTTGGCAACTACAAAATCGTTCACACCTTCACCATAGAAAAACGCCGGGATTTGGTGTCCCCAAAACAATTGACGAGAAATATTCCAGTCTCTCACATTTTCCATCCAGTTTCGATACGAATTTTTAAATTTTGCAGGATGAAACTGAATGTTATCATTCATCACATTATCCAAAGCAGGTTTAGCTAAATCTGCCATCTTTAAGAACCATTGCTTTGAAATTTTGGGTTCAATAACTGCTTTCGTGCGCTCACTTGTACCAACTTTATGTGTATAATCTTCAGTTTTTATTAATACTCCTAATGCTTCAAGTTCTTTTGCAGTATCTTCTCTTGCTAGTTCTCTATCTTTACCTTCATGGTGCAATCCATAATGGTTTAAAGTCGCATCATCATTCAAAATGTCAATAACCTCCAAATTATGACGCTCACCAATCTCCTTGTCATTGATATCGTGTGCCGGAGTAATCTTTAAACATCCTGTACCAAATTCCATATCTACATAATCATCCGAAATTATTGGTACTACACGATTACAAATGGGAACAATAACTTTTTTCCCTATTATGTTAGAAAAGCGATCGTCCTTAGGATTAACACAAACCGCAGTATCTCCCAAAATAGTTTCAGGACGTGTAGTCGCAATGGTTACAAAACCATCTTCTCCTTCAATTTTATATTTTACGTAATACAATTTGTCTGTACGTTCAATATGAATTACTTCTTCATCAGACAAAGTTGTTTTTGCTACTGGATCCCAATTTACCATTCGGTAACCTCGATAAATCAATCCTTTGCTATATAAATCTATAAAAACATTAATAACGGATTCAGACAGGTCATCATCCATCGTGAATTTTGTGCGTTCCCAATCACAAGAACATCCTAATTTTTTTAATTGCTCAAGAATAATGCCTCCATGTTTATGTGTCCAGTCCCAGGCATGTTTTAAGAATTCCTCGCGAGAGATATCAGATTTTTCGATACCTTCGTCTTTCAATTTAGCTACAACCCTTGCTTCTGTTGCAATTGAGGCATGATCTGTACCAGGAACCCAACATGCATTATATCCTTTTAATCGCGCACGACGTATCAACACATCTTGAATAGTATTGTTAAGCATGTGCCCCATATGTAAGACTCCTGTTACGTTTGGTGGTGGAATAACAATTGTATAAGGCTCCCTTTGGTCTGGTATTGAATGAAAATAATTATGGGTCATCCAGTAATCATACCACTTGTCTTCTACCTTATTTGCATCATATTGTGATGGAATATTCATCTATTTTAAAATTTTTATTTGTTTAAAATGAAGGAAATAAAAATTTCTTCACTCCTTTAAACGCTTTGCTTTCACATCAAAAAATTCATCAATGTAGAAATAAATTGATTAATTTTATTGATACTCATTTCATACTTTGGAATAGTTTTTGAACGTTAATGTGCAAAAGTACTTATATTTCTTTTTCTGTAAAATTATAATGCACAATTATATAAGTTTAATATATTTATGTAAATGCATTACATCTAATATTTTTGCACAATGAACAAAAAGTAAGTATGTTTACGTTGAATTAAAATGATGAAATGAGCATAATTAAGGATTTCAGTACAAACTGTAATGTTTATTATGCAAATTACATCTGACATCTAATAACAATAAAAATTAAAAAGATGAAACATTTAATGACAATTTTATTTATCGGATTAATCAGTTTTTCAATAAATGCTCAAGAAAAAGGAGCAAAAATTGAATTTAAAACTGATGTAATTGATTACGGAACCATTGAAAAAGGTGCAGATGGTGTAAGAATTTTTGAATTTACCAATACCGGTGATGCTCCTCTTATTATTACTAAAGTTAAGTCAAGTTGTGGTTGTACAGTTCCAAGTTGGCCAAAAGAACCAATTATACCTGGAGAAACTGGAGAAATAAAAGTAAAGTATGACACCAAAAGAGTAATGCCTATTAGAAAAACTATAACTGTTACATCTAATGCTGTAGGCAAGCCAACTGTTGCTTTAAAAATTAAAGGGTTGGTTGTAGATACTAACAAAAAGAGTGTATTGGATAAGAAAAACAAAAGTGTTTTAGAAAAAAACTAAAGTGAATTTAAATTATTTTAAAAGCCCTTTTTTTGAAGTACCCCCAAAAAGTTAAACACTTTTTGGGGGTGTTTTTATTATAACAAATTTTCTAATCTAAAATTAATTTTTAATTGAATTCCTTTTCTATCAATCAATAAACTAATGCGTTTGCCTTCCTCTCCATAGAACATTTGAATAATTTCTTGTAAAGAATATAAATGCGCTTTTTTATTATTAACCGCCAAAATAACATCTCCAAGTTTTAATCCAGCCCTATGTGAAGGAGAATCTTTCCTTATCTCAACAATTGTAAAGGATGATACCAGTGAATATTTGTAAGAATCAGCTACAAACATATTAACCGCTTCAGATTCAGACTTAGAGTAGAATCGAGTTATTTTCGAATTTCTATCAATCTGTTTTACAACCCGAACCCCACTGTGTTCTAATGTAATGCCGCTTTTATTGTAATAAAATGGGATGCTAAAATTACTATTCTTTTTCAGTGTGATTTTTGCTTTTTTATAATCAAAAATTATATTAAACCGTTTTAAAACTTCACCTGACAGGCTTCCATTTCGATCTTTTATTTTTTTTGCATATGATATAGATGTAGAATCTGGAAAGGCTACATTTATTTTTTTTAATTTGAAACCTGCTATTGAGAATTCATCAAGTTTTGATCTCTTACCATACACACTTCCACTTAAACCTCTTCCTAAAAAATCTTCAAAAGAGTTATTAGGTATTAATATATCTTCATCTTCAAATAACCATAATGAATCACTTCCTCCTGAGTCTATTAACAATTTTACTTGCCTATTAACTCCATTCATGTAGATCGAACCATTTATATAGGGTTTATTATTATGGAATTCTATATTGAGTGATTTACATTTATTGCATTTTTTAGGACTATAACTTTCAGGATCATGTAGTTTTATGTATTTACTGGTATAATTAACTTCAACAACAAAATCCTTTAAAAGATCGTATCCAATAATACCATGAATAGGGACTCCAAGTCGTGGCGCAAAATTTATGGCCGGATCAAAAACTGCATATAAATCCTGACTTATATTAATAGCCTCTCCTATTTTAAAAATATTATTTCTAGATTTAAGGGCTTCTATAGACTCCCCTTCACCCAGACCTCTTAAAAATATACGTTCTGCATCATTAATTTGAAGCTGTTCGGTAAGATTTAAAAAATTAAAAATTATAGGTTTACTTATTCCTGTATCCAATAAAAATGATAGCTCTACACCATTTATTTCTACAGGAATTACTATAAGATTATTAATAAGTTTAAAACTAATTCTATCCTTGTTCCCTTTTTGTAAGACAAACTCTCCCTGTGCAAAACTCTGCAAACAGATTACACTACAAAAAATAAAAATAAAATAGCTTTTCATCGTATAACTCATTTTCTAAAACATGGTCATACACAATTTACAAATCTTTTAAGGAAATAATTTATAAAGGTCCATATTTTAAAAAAACTTTAAGATAAATTTTGCAACTTTGCATTTATCAAATAATAAACGAATGCCAGCAATTTCAATTAAAGGAATGTCTATGCCACAATCGCCAATACGTAAATTGGTGCCATACGCTGAAGACGCAAAAAAGAGAGGTACAAAAGTATTTCATTTAAATATTGGACAACCAGATATCAAAACACCTCGAGTAGCCCTTGATGCTGTTAAGAATAATACTCTGGAAGTTGTAGCATATAGTCGTTCTGAAGGGTCGGAAGAGTACAGAACTAAAATCGCCAATTATTACTCAAAAAATGATATATCAGTAAATGCAAACAATATTATAGTAACTACCGGAGGTAGTGAAGCTTTACTATTTACTTTTGGTAGTATAATGGATACCGGCGATGAAGTTATTATTCCAGAACCTTTCTACGCTAATTATAATGGGTTTTCTATAGCTTCAGGTGTAAAGATAGTACCTGTTATATCTAAAATTGAAGACAACTTTGCTTTGCCTCCTATTGATGAATTTGAAAAGCTAATCACTCCAAAAACAAAAGCTATTCTTATTTGTAATCCTGGAAATCCTACAGGATATCTTTATAGCAAGGAAGAAATTAAAAAATTAGCCGAAATTGTTAAGGCACACGACTTATTTTTAATTGCTGATGAAGTATATCGTGAATTTGCTTACGATGGCGCCAAGCATTATTCTATTATGCAAGAGGAAGGATTAGAAGAATATGCCATTATGATTGATTCGGTTTCTAAGCGATATAGTATGTGTGGCGCAAGAATTGGCTGTATTGTTTCAAAAAACTCAGCAGTAATAGAGACTGCCTTAAAATTTGCTCAAGCAAGGTTATCACCTCCTACTTACGCACAAATTGCTAGTGAAGCTGCTTTAGAAACACCACAAAGTTATTTTGATGATGTTATAAGCGAATATGTTGCAAGACGAAATACACTAATTGAAGAATTACAAAAAATTGAAGGTGTTAAAGTTGCAAAACCTAAAGGTGCTTTTTATTGTATTGCAGAATTACCCGTTAATAATGCTGATGATTTTGCACAATGGCTTTTAGAAGATTTTGAACTCAACGGAGAAACTGTAATGGTGGCTCCTGCAGCAGGATTTTATTCGACTAAAGGTTTGGGATTAAACCAAATTAGAATTGCATACGTACTTAAAAAAGAAGATTTAATATCTTCCGTCAATATTTTAAAAGAAGCATTAAAACAATATAATGCTTAATGACTATTTTAAGCAACATATCTCTAAAACCATACAATACCTTTGGTATCGATGTTAAAGCCAAACATTTTGTTTCGGTAAAGAGTATTGAGGAACTAAAGTCTATTTTAAAATTAAAACAGTATCCAGAAAAATTTATTCTTGGTGGTGGCAGTAATATGTTACTTACAAAGGATATTGAAGCTCTGGTCATACATATAGATTTTAAAGGTATAGAGATTCTTTCTAAGGATAAAAACACAGTAAATATTAGAGCTTCAGCTGGAGAGAATTGGCATGATTTAGTATTATGGTGTTTGACGCAAGATTTTGGTGGCATAGAAAATCTATCACTTATCCCTGGCAATGTAGGTACTGCACCTATTCAAAACATTGGTGCTTATGGTGTTGAACTTAAAGATGTTTTTGTTGAATGTCAAGCTTTGCATGCAAACTCACTTAAAATAAAAACCTTTACTAAAAAAGATTGCAATTTCGATTATCGTAATTCAATCTTTAAAAAAGATATCAAAGGCGAATATATTATTACAAGTATCACTTTAAATCTCACTACCAAAATCCATAAATTGAAAACATCTTATGGTGCAATTACAGAAGAGCTGAACAAAATGAATATTAAAAATCCTACTATTAAAGATATTTCAAATGCAGTAATTACAATAAGGGAATCAAAATTGCCAAATCCAAAACTTATTGGTAATAGCGGAAGCTTTTTTAAAAACCCAATTATTACAAAATCTCATTTCAATACACTGAAAATTAATTTTCCTGAAATACCCAGCTATTTAGTTTCAGAAAACAAAATAAAAATTCCTGCAGGTTGGCTCATAGAACATCTTGGTTTTAAAGGAAAACGTTTTGGTAATTATGGCGTGCATGAAAAACAAGCCTTAGTATTAGTGAATTATGATGATGCTGAAGGTGACGATATTTTTAAATTATCGCAACTTATACAATCTACGGTTAAACGAATTTTTAACATTAATTTAGAAATAGAAGTAAATATTATTTAAACTTGTACGTTATTAAATGAAAATAATAATTTGATTTCAAAATTAGAGCAACATATAGTAAGTCTTTTAAAAGAAGGTGATAAAAGAGCAATTCCGTTAATTTATGAGAATTATTCGGGTTCGCTACTTGGTGTAATACATAAAATAACAAAAGACCGTGCTTTAGCAGAAGATGCACTACAAGAAAGTTTTATTAAAATTTGGAAAAATGCTGAAAAATACGACTCCAATAAAGCCAAATTATTTACCTGGCTCTATAGAATTGCAAGAAATACTGCTATTGATAAGTTAAGAAGCCATAATATAAAGTTTACCAAAGAAATCCAAATTGCCGACACTAACGTATATAAATTATCAACATCAGGTTTAAATCAAGACACAATAGATTTAAAAAAACATGTTGCTAGCCTAGAAACTAAATATCAAATTGTATTAAAGGCTTTGTATTTTGAAGGCATGACTCAACAAGAAGCCAGCGAAGAATTAAGCATTCCTTTAGGTACAATTAAATCTAGGTTAAAAATTGGATTACGAGAACTTAAAAAAATCTATAATCCTTAAAAAGTTGAAATCATGGAAAAAGAAGTACACGATTTTTTAGAGACAGGTTTATTAGACAAATACTTAATAGGTGCAACAACAAAATATGAAACCGAAAAAGTAGAAGAGTATATTGCTAAATACCCAGACATTAAAGAAGAATATGATATTTTGCAAGTTCAGTTAGAATTGGCTGCAAGGCCTAAAGCTATCCAACCTCCTTCTAATACTTTAGATACCATTATAAAAGCTATAGATAATACAAATGTTATTCAACTAAATACGAGACACAAAATTCCACTTTGGTTTAGTATTGCAGCAAGTGTTGCAACTCTTATTTTTGCAGGAAGCTCTTATATGTTTTATAATCAAAATAAGAGTCTTTTAAATGAAAACAACACTATAGTAGAAGAAGTTTTTGATTTAAGAAGCGATATCGAAAAAAATAATGATAAGCTCGATAAAGTGATGCGACAGCTCATGAAACTAAACAACCCCGAAACTCAAAAATATGTGCTTCGTGGAAATGAGAGTGCTATAGATCTTAAAACAGTAGCTTATATTAATCCTATTGATAAATCGTCGTTGATTGATGTGGTTTCTTTACCCGAACTTTCAGAAGAGCAATGCTATCAAATGTGGGCTAAATTGCAAGACAAAATGGTAAGCCTTGGTATTTTAGATATAAACGATCGTAAATTAAAATCTGTTCCCTATATAGAAAATGCTTTAAGCTTAAGTATTACTATTGAACCAAAAGGTGGTAATGATAGTGCTTCATTAGAAAATGCAGTTGCTCAAATATTGCTTAATCACGAGAATTAGTTTAAAAATATTAAGGCTTTCATTTTGTTAACAATCAACCTATTACAAACAAAAAACATACTTACATAAGTACTAATTATAACCCTTGAAACCCAAACCATAAAACTAATAATTGTTAATATTTCTAATAAAACAATTGATATAGTTTATTAGATAAAAGGCTTATCTTTGCATAAATCATTTTAGTAATGAAACTCTTCTTAATTACTCTACTCCTTTTAGGTATTGCTATTGCAGGAATTGCAATAAAAATCTGGGCAAAAAAAGACGGCAAATTTGCAGGCACATGTGCCAGTCAAAATCCGGCACTTAATAAAGATGGTGATGCTTGTGGTTTTTGTGGAAAGACTCCAGATCAATTTAAAGATTGTGACGAACCTCATCAATCTTAATAAATAAATGATTGTATTAGATATTTTATTTTACACATTTCTTATAATTGTTATTATCCAACTCATTTATTATGGTTTTATTTTTTCAAGATTTGCTTTTGCAAAATCTAAAACACCTTCAAAAAAAAATATTGCAGTTTCTGTAATTATTTGCGCGAAAAATGAAGCCGATAATTTACAGCAATTCTTACCTCACATATTAGAACAAGATTATCCAAATTTTGAAATTGTATTAATTAATGATGCTTCGCATGATAATACTTTAGATGTAATTGAAACATTTGCTAAAGAACACAGCAATATAAAGATTGTTAATGTTGAAAATATTGAAGCGTTTTGGGGAAATAAAAAATATGCCTTAACCTTAGGTATAAAAGCTGCTACCCATGATTTTTTACTGCTTACTGATGCTGATTGTAAACCAATT
>JAGLKH010000010.1 GCA_023141985.1 Flavobacteriaceae bacterium
GTTACAGACACACCCGCTATTTTTCCGGTAATAAGTTGTTGTGCAGATACAATAGGACCTTTATTAAAGTCTTCCGATGTTATTAAATCGGCTGTCCCTGTTAAATCTTCTTTTTTTACACCCCCATAACCAATAAGAACAATCTCTTCTAATTGTGCTGCATCCTCAACAAGGGATACATTTATAGAAGTTTGTCCACTATAGGCTATTTCTTGAGTTACAAATCCAATATAAGAAAACACTATAATGTCTCCGTTATTTACTGTAATTTGATAATTACCATCAAAATCTGTCGCAGTTCCTTGAGCAGTGCCTTTAATGAGGACATTTACTCCGGGAAGCGGTTGAGATGATGATTGCTCTGTTACTGTTCCTGTTACGGTAGATTGCCCAAAAATAAAAACAGGCATAATAAACAGTAAAAACAGTAAGCTATTTAAAGTTGTTTTCATACAATACTATTAAATTAGTTTAATTAAATTGTTATATTTCCACTTCTCGGGTTAAATCTATGTTATTATAGTGAAAAGAATAAATTGTAGATTAAGTTATTATTTGCGCAAACGTTTTCGTGTTGAAAACTTTTTTAAATTTGCAAGATTGTAGCTACAAACTAAGAAAAACCAGGGTATAAATAATAAAGCAATATCTTTATTGTTTACAATTAAATTCTAAACGAGTACAAAATAATAGAATATAAAATGAGGCGAAAAGTAACCTTAAAGCAAATAGCAAGAGAGTTAGATGTTTCTATTTCAACAGTATCTAAAGCTTTACGGCACAGTAAAGAAATTAGTGAAGACACCAGGGAAAAAGTTCAGGCATTTGCTAAATTGTATCATTACAGACCTAATAATATTGCTTTAAGTTTAAAGAATAGAAAAACAAAAACCATTGGGATTATTATTCCTGAGATTGTACATCACTTTTTCTCTAAAGTTATTCGTGGTATTGAATTGGTAGCAAACAAACGTGGTTACAATGTTATTGTTGGCTTATCTAATGAAGCATTTGATAAAGAGGTGATAAATATGGAAATGCTCGCCAATGGCAGTATAGATGGATTTATTTTATCTATTTCAAAACAAACTTTACTGCAACAAGATTATCATCATTTTAATGAAACCATAAATCAAGGCATGCCCATAGTTATGTTTGATCGTGTTGTAAACGAAATTAATTGTGATAAGGTTATTGTTGATGATTTGAATGGGTCTAAAAGGGCTGTAGAAAAATTACTCTCTAACGGCTGTAAAAACATTGCTATTATTACTACAAAAGATTATGTTAGTGTTGGGAGATTAAGAACACAAGGTTATTTAGAAGCTTTAGAAGAACATAAAATTTATTCAAAGTCCAGTTTAATTTTAAAGATAGATGTCGAACTTGACTCCGAAGATCATTTAGATGATTTAGAAAAAGAGATTGAACAGTTCTTTAAAAATAACAGGAACATTGATGGTATTTTTGCTGTAAACGAGTTATATGCTATCACAGCTATGAAAGTTGCTCGAAAGTTTGGTAATCAAATTCCAGATGATATTCAAGTTATTGGATTTACTGATGGTGTGCTCTCTAAACATGCTACACCAAGTTTAACAACAGTAAGTCAACACGCCCAAGATATGGGTGAAAAAGCTGCAGATTTACTAATAAATAGATTAGAGCTAGACATTGATCAAGAGGAGGGAGAGGAAGAGGAAGAAGAGCACTATCAAACAGTTATTATTGAGACCGAACTTATTGAAAGAGATTCTACTAAGGCTTTGTAAATAAATAACTAGACCATTTAAACTCGTTCTTTTGCACACTAACTTTACTAAAAAGCCTCGCCATAGCTAAAGCTATGCCTACGTTTTTCAGCTGTGTTATTGCACAAAA
>JAGLKH010000100.1 GCA_023141985.1 Flavobacteriaceae bacterium
ATTTGTATTCACTTCACGACGCTCTATTCTACCAACTTGTGGTAGAGGTATATCAGCATCATTAGCAAGTTCTTCTTGCGTTAAACTAGCTTTTTTTCTAAGATCACTTAGGTGTTTGCCAAAAGCTCTTCTGGTAGTAAAGCAATGTATGGTTTACCTTAGAGTTTGTAAGGCTAAAGAATGGAATTTAAAAAATTTAAGAGAAATGATTTATCCACTAATTTGACCCATTAGCAAATAATTGATCAGGACAATCCTGAAATTTTTCCATCATTATCAATAGTCATTCTCTCTGAAGCAGGAACTTCTGGAAGACCCGGCATACGCATCATATTTCCTAGGATAGGGATCAAGAATCCAGCACCTGCAGCAAATTCAAATTCACGCACAGTTACAGTAAATCCTTCTGGCCTACCAAGTATCGCAGCATCATCGGAAAATGATTTTTGAGTTTTTGCCATACAAACCGGCAATTTTGATAAACCTAAAGTTTCTATACTTCTTAAATTCCTTTGTGCTTTTTTAGAATATTCAACAGTTTCTGCTCCATAAATCTCTTTAGCTATTGTGGCAATTTTTTCTTTTACGGGCGCATCCCAATCATACAATGGTTTAAAACTATTTTTACCTGCTTCAACCTCTTTTACAACTTCGGTAGCCAATTCGGTCATTCCTTCTCCACCTTTTGCAAACCCATCTGCAACAACAGCATGTACATTCAAAGAAGCACATCGTTCTTTTATTAATTTTACTTCTTCTTCCCCATCTGTTGGAAAAGCATTGATTGCCACTATAGGATTTAGTCCGAACTTTTTCATGTTCTCAATATGCTTTTCTAAATTAGAAAAACCTTTTTCTACTCGTCCTACATTTATATCATTATATTGTTCTTTAGTTGCTCCTCCATGATGTCGAAGGGCTCTAATGGTAGCTACCAATACTACAGCTTTAGGCTTTAATTCTGCTGAAACACATTTAATATCTAAGAATTTTTCTGCACCTAAATCTGCTCCAAAACCAGCTTCCGTTATTACATATTCCGACATTGTAAGCCCCATTTTTGTTGCCAAAATGGTATTGGTGCCTTGTGCTATATTTGCAAAGGGGCCTCCATGAATAATCGCAGGATTTCCTTCCAATGTTTGAACTAAGTTTGGATTTATGGCATCTTTCAACAAAATAGCCATAGCATTTTCGGCGTTTAGATCTCTTGCGTATATTGGTTTTCTATCAAAGGTTTGACCTACATAAATATTTCCTAAGCGTTCTTTTAGATCATTAAAATCTTTCGACATACAAAGAATTGCCATCACCTCAGATGCAGGTGTAATATTAAAACCATCTTGTCGGGGAATACCATTTGCAGTCCCTCCAAGTCCTATGGTAATATCACGTAAAGCACGATCGTTCATATCCATAACACGTTTCCACGCAATAGTTCTCGGGTCTATCCCTAAACTTCTTGTTCTTGATTGTATATTATTATCTATAAGTGCCGATAATAAATTGTTTGCTTTTTCTATAGCGGAAAAGTCTCCGGTAAAATGCAAGTTGATATCTTCCATAGGAACTACTTGAGAATATCCTCCTCCTGCTGCTCCACCCTTTATTCCAAAAACTGGCCCTAAAGATGGTTCACGTAAAACTACAGTAGCTTGTTTTCCTATTTTATTTAATCCTTCGGTTAGACCAATAGAAACTGTTGTCTTACCTTCTCCAGCCGGAGTTGGGGTAAGTGCTGTCACTAAAATTAAGTTATGTTTAGCTACTTTATCTTCATCAATTAAACGAATTGGAAGTTTCGCTTTGTACTTGCCATACATTTCCAAATCATCTTCATTAATATTTAATTTTGAAGCAATATTTTTAATATGCTCCATTTTATTGCTTTGGGCAATCTCTATATCTGTCATAAACTTATTTTCTGATGAACTCACTTTTTATTTTTTCAGGGTACGAAGTTAATAAATTAAGTTAGATAAGCAGATCTTATGGGCTAGTTGCTGAAGATTTAAAAAAATTATTCTATAAGTAATTGATCTATTATAGTTCTTACTTTTTCACTATTCCAATTTGATGCTCCTGTTTTATCTATAACAATGTTTCCTTTTTTGTCGATTAGGAATGTTCTGGGAATAGATGACACATCAAATACTTTTGGATATTCTGATTTTGCTTTATGCACCTTAAAACTATACTTGTTTTTTGACATAAACCTAAAAATTTTATCTTCATCTTCGTTAGACACAAATAGAAAAACCACTTTGTCTTTATAATCATTCTGCAGTTTTTCTAAACTTGGCATTTCTGCAATACAAGGCGGACACCAGGTTGCCCAAAAATTTATTAAAACCACTTTGTTTTGTGTTGAAGCATAATCGAAAGTATGCCCTTCAATATCTTCCAGCTGCCAATTGTAGGTATCCAAAACTATTCTGTCTTTAGAATCAATAACCGAAGGGCCAAACAAGGCAAATCCTTTATTCAATAATACCTGAATGGGCTGACGTGTTTGCGGAATAATTAGTAACGCAATGACAACTAAAAATATAAGATTGCTTCGTTGTGATTTTTTGAGTTTCATAAATTTAAAATTAAAAGGGAATGGTTATGTCGAAACATTGCCTTTAATCTAACGTTTAATCAAGTTTTTTATAAATTCTAATATACAAAAAACTCCTAATTCAATAGGAGTTTCTTAATATTACATTTTCCATAAAAAGAAATATTATACATTTTGTTTTTTAATCAAATTTAATGCAGAACCTTCTTTATACCATTCAATTTGAGAATCGTTATAGGTATGGTTAACTTTAATTAAATCCTTGCTTCCATCTACGTGAACTATTTCAATAGTAAGTTGCTTTCCTGGAGCAAATTCATTTAAATCAATAAAATTGAAGCTATCGTCTTCTTGAATTAAATCGTAATCACTTTCATTAGCAAAGGTTAATCCTAACAT
>JAGLKH010000101.1 GCA_023141985.1 Flavobacteriaceae bacterium
CACACCTAAATGACGAGGCTCCATTGCTGCATGTTCGCGAGATGATCCTTCACCATAGTTATGATCTCCTACAACTATAGTTTTTATTCCTGCAGCTTTATATGCGCGTTGTGTTTTTGGAACAGCATCATACTCACCGTCCAACTGACTTTTTACAAAGTTAGTTTTCATATTAAAAGCATTAACAGCACCTATTAAACAGTTATTAGAAATATTGTCTAAATGTCCTCGATAACGCAACCAAGGCCCGGCCATTGAAATATGATCTGTAGTACACTTACCATGAGCTTTAATTAATAATTTAGCAGCTTCAATTTTGTTTCCTATAGGGGTAAAAGGTGTCAACAATTGTAATCTTTCAGATGTTGGACTAACTGAAACCACTACTCCAATTCCATCCAAAACAGGTTCTACATAACCTGCATCTTTTACATCAAAACCATTTGGTGGCAATTCTATTCCTTTTGGTTCATCAAATTTTACGTCTTCGCCATTTTCATTTAGCAGAGTATCATTCATTGGATCAAAATCTAAACGACCAGAAATTGCAATTGCTGCTACCATTTCGGGTGATCCTACAAACGCATGTGTATTCGGGTTACCATCGGCTCTTTTTGAAAAATTTCGATTAAAAGAATGAACAATTGTATTCTTTTCATCACCTTTTACATCGCTTCTATCCCATTGCCCAATACAAGGCCCGCAAGCATTTGTAAATATTGTTGCATCTAAATCTTCAAAGATCTTTAGTATACCATCACGTTCTGCCGTAAAACGAATTTGTTCTGAACCCGGATTAATTCCGAAATCTGCTTTTGCTTTTATCTTTTTATCTACTGCTTGTTTGGCAATTGAAGCTGCACGTGTTAAATCTTCGTAAGATGAATTTGTACAAGATCCAATAAGTCCCCAATCTACTTTAAGAGGCCAATCATTTGCTTTTGCTTTTGCTCCAAGTTCTCCAACAGGAGTAGCTAAATCTGGAGTAAAGGGGCCATTTAAATGTGGCCTTAATGTATCTAAATCAATTTCTATAACTCGATCAAAATACTGTTCTGGATTAGAATAAACTTCTTCATCGCCAGTTAAATACTCTTTAATTTGATTTGCTGCATCTGCAATATCTGCTCTATCTGTTGCTCTTAAATAACGTTCCATGGATTCATCATACCCAAACGTTGAAGTTGTTGCTCCTACTTCTGCTCCCATATTACAAATAGTGCCTTTACCTGTACAAGACAATGCTTTTGCTCCAGGGCCAAAATATTCTACAATAGCATCTGTACCTCCTTTTACAGTAAGAATTCCTGCAACTTTAAGAATGACATCTTTTGCAGAGGCCCATCCATTTAATTTTCCTGTTAATTTTACTCCAATAAGTTTCGGAAATTTAAGTTCCCAAGCCATTCCTGCCATTACATCTACTGCATCTGCTCCACCAACTCCAATAGCAATCATTCCTAAACCACCTGCATTTACTGTGTGAGAATCTGTACCAATCATCATTCCTCCAGGAAATGCATAATTTTCTAATACCACCTGGTGAATTATACCAGCTCCAGGCTTCCAGAAACCTATTCCATATTTATTTGATACTGAGCCCAGAAAATCAAATACTTCACTACTTACATCATTAGCTCGTTTTAAATCTTGTGAAGCTCCTTGTTTTGCTTGAATTAAATGATCACAATGTACTGTTGTTGGTACTGCTACTTTGTTTTTTCCGGCTTGCATAAATTGCAATAAAGCCATTTGAGCTGTTGCATCTTGACATGCTATACGGTCCGGAGCAAAATCGACATAATCTTTTCCTCTTAAAAATGCTTTATTTGGATTTCCATCCCAAAGATGTGAATATAAAATCTTTTCAGATAGTGTAAGTGGCTTACCAACAATTTCACGTGCTTTATCTACACGTTCAGCCATTTGGTTATACACATTTTTTATCATGTTAATATCGAATGCCATATGCTAAAATTTTAATTTTTAAAGTCTTACAAAAATACAAAAATTAAAAAGATATTTGGAAGATATGTAATAGAATAGAGCTAATAATAAACATAATTCAATAAAGCATATATTTTGTAGTTATTTTTTAAATATACCTCAAAATAGAATTGAATATTTATTAAATTAATAACTTATTTGATACTAAATTTTTCTTTTATAAATTTTGAATCTCTTAAATCTGTAAATGGCTTTTCAAAATATTTATATAAAACAAAAGCTAAAAAAAATGTTACATACCAATACAAAACAAGTATTATTAGTTTTACAAAAAAAGTTACTTCATCGATATCAATAAAATATTTAATTGTGAGTAAAACTAAAGAGTAATTAATAAGGTAAACTCCATATGATAATATACTGATGGAAGTTATTTGATGCTTTAAAACCTTTCCTTTTTTCCAATTAGAGAAAACCGGAAACAATAATAATATGCTTATTGAAACTATAGGCAAATAAAAAATATTAAAGAATAGTGAGAAGTTATCAGGTTGTAAATTATTTATAAAAATAAATACATGAGTTCCCAAAAACAATAAAATTCCTATGCTAAAAAAAAGGCTTTTATAGCGCTGCCAAATAGAAGAAAAGTATAATGCAAAATAGGAGCCAATAAATCCATAATAAATACTATCTAATCTATATATGACGACCTTTCTAATGTTTTGGCTCCAGTTTTCATAAATATCTATTGTATTATTATAGTGGTAATATATTCTAAAACATGTAATTGTTATTAGTATGATCAATATCATAAATATATAGAGTTTCTCCTTTGAAATATTTTTCAGAAATAGCGAAAGAGCAAATAATATTAAAGGCCCGATAATGTAGGCATACTCTTC
>JAGLKH010000102.1 GCA_023141985.1 Flavobacteriaceae bacterium
ATTAATAGCTTTTAAGTCTAAAGAATCATGTGAAATGGAAAAGATAACTTTAGAGGTTAAAATTTTAAGTTTATCAACAGACATTGAGTCAACTTCTGAGAAGAAGTGTTTAATTTCTACATTACTGTTTTTAGGAGGTTCAATATTCTTATCATTATTTATGGTCTTGAGTAGAGAGTCTGCCTTAAGCCCTTTAAATACTCTAACATTATTACTATCATTAATATCTATATATAAAGAATCTGGGTTGTAAAAACCTTTTTTAGCGATATTTAACCCATGCATTATACTATCAAATTTACCATCATCACCAAAAAGATCTTCTTGTGATGTTGCTTCAATAATAAACCCAACTGAACTTTTTTCAGCTAAATTGGCATAATAACTTTCAACAGCGTTATCCAAAGTTACTTGAACATCGTTAATAAGTTGCTGTTTATTTACAAGATAGTTTTTGTAATTCCAATAGACTTGAATACTTATTGTGCCAAGTATTACAAACACTATAACATACAAAATCCATTGATAACGTTTATCATTCATATTTCAAAAGTAAATGTTAAAATGATATAAAACCAATTGCTTAACACACGTTAACACTACATTCCTGCAAAAGCAGGAATCTCTTTATAAAAGCAGTCATTTTATAGTATTTTCTTAACACACATTAACACTAGTTAACTTTTAAGATCGTTTTTATGTATCATATTTGCATTATAAATAATTAAAATTAAAACAAAATGAAACACCTGGCCGTAATAATTGTAGCATTAATATTAACAAGTACAGTAATTGCACAAGATTTTCAAGGGAAAGCAACTTACAAATCTCATCGAAAAATGGATATCCAATTGGATAGCACTCAAATGGAAACCGATATGCATAAGCGTATGATAGAAATGATGAAAAAGCAGTTTGAAAAAACCTATATATTAACTTTTAATAAAGAAGAATCACTTTATAAAGAGGAAGAGCAATTAGAAGCACCACAACCAGCTGGAATGGTTATGGTTATGGTCGTTTCCGGCGAGTCAGGGAAGCTTTATAAGAATACAAAAGAAAAACGTTATACCGATCAAAATGAAATGTTTGGAAAAGTTTTTTTAATAGAAGATAATTTAAAAGAAATAGATTGGGAGCTTGGAAGTGAAACTAAAAACATTGGTGAATATACCTGTTATAAAGCAACAACAAAACGTACCGTTGAGGTTGTTAAAGGAGGAATTAGTGTTAATGGAGATAAAGATTTAGATACAGAACCTGAACCTGAAATGGAAGAAATAACTATTACCGCATGGTACACACCTCAAATCCCGGTAAATAATGGTCCTGGAAAATATCATGGATTACCAGGTTTAATTCTTGAAGTTAACAACGGAAGAGAAACTTTAATTTGTAGCAAAATTGTATTGAATCCAAAAGATAAAGTGAAAATAACAGAACCAACAAAAGGAAAAAAAATCACCCAGGAAAAGTTTGATGCCATAATGGAAAAGAAAATGAAAGAACAGCGTGAACATTATAAGCATAATCGTGGTGATGGAGATAACATAGAAATAAAAATTAGAGGATAGAATTTTAAGAATACTTTAACTATTCGAGGTTAAACTAACTCGTAATTTAGTAGTCTTAATTAGTGTTAAAAATATTTTTAACACTCAACTTTTAGACTTTATTACTATGAATGCTAATTCTATAAAACGTATTGCCTGTATCTTAACAATTTTTACTTCAGCCATTACATTTGCACAACAAGATTTTCAAGGCAAAGCAATTTATCAATCTAAAACTACAATTGACATGTCTAACTTTGGTGGAAGAGAAATGAGCGAAGACATGAAAAAGCAAATTGCAGAACGTATGAAAAGTATGTTTGAGAAAACATATATTTTAACCTTTAATAAGTCGGAGTCTATATATAAAGAAGAAGAAAAACTTGAAGCTCCGGGACAAGGAGGTGGTTTTAGAATGATGATGGGGAGTTTTACAGGCGGAAAACAGTATAAAAATGTAAAAGAACATCAATTATTGCAAGAACAGGAATTTTTCGGAAAACAGTTTTTAATTAAAGACTCATTACCAAAGTTGGAATGGAAAATGGAAAGTGAAACAAAACAAATAGGAAAATATTTATGTTTTAAAGCTACAGCAGTTAAGAAGCCTAATGAGATGGATTTTAATAGTATGAGAAGACGAAATCGTGATAATGATACTGATAAAACACAAGACTCTACAGCTACAAAAGATATAATGGATGAGGTAGAAGTACCTAAAGAAGTTATGGTTACTGCTTGGTATACGCCACAAATTCCAATCAATCAAGGACCAGGAGAATATTGGGGACTTCCAGGATTAATTCTTGAAGTAAGTTCTGATAGAACCACCATTTTATGTTCTAAAATAGTTATGAATCCAAGTGAGAAAGATGAAATTAAAGCGCCAACTAAAGGAAAAGAAGTTACTAAACAAGAGTACAACGAAATTATGAAAAAGAAGATGGAAGAAATGAGTGAAATGTATGGAGGAAGGGGTCGTGATCGTCATGGAATTCGTATTAGACATTAATATATAAATAAGTCTTTTTTCCCTTTGGGAAATCGAAGATTCAACGAATCAATAATTTAAATGTAAGCTCAATAGAGTTAAAATGTCCGTAGGACAAAAGGGCTAATCAATCAAAATAATTATATGAAGTATAACACTACAATTATACTATGTTTTATAGCAAACATAGCATTCGCACAAATTAATGTAGAAGGAGTAGTAAAAGACAGTATTGGCAATCCTTTAGAGTTAGCCAATGTTATAGCTATTAATCAAGACACTAAGGCTTTAGATTCTTATGGAATTACAAACGATAAGGGGCGCTATAAACTCAATTTAAAAGCCAATATATCGTATAAACTACAAGTTAGTTATATTGGTAAAAAAACCTTTGAAGAAATTATTAATACTACAAACATAGATTTAACAAAGGACTTTACTTTACAAAATGATAATGCCTTAGACGAAGTAGAACTTACTTACGAAATGCCTGTGTCTGTAAAAGGAGACACTTTAATTTACAATGCAGATTCCTTTAAAAGAGAAACAGATAAAAAACTTGAAGATGTTTTAAAAAGACTTCCAGGCGTAGACATAAATGATGATGGCGAAATTGAAGTTGAAGGAAAAGTAGTTGAGAAAGTGATGGTAGAAGGCAAAGATTTTTTTGATGGAGACACAAAATTAGCAACTAAAAATATTCCTGCAGATGCTATAGACAAAGTTCAAGTATTAAAAAATTATGACGAAGTAGGGCAACTTCGAAGTGTTAGAAGTAACGAAGATAATATTGCCATAAACATTAAACTTAAAGAAGGTAAAAAAAGCTTTTGGTTTGGAGAGGTTACAGCTGGAGCAGGTCTTGACGGACGATATTTAGTGCATCCAAGACTATTTTATTACAGTCCAAAATACAGTATAAATATTATTACAGATATGAATAATATTGGTGAAGTCCCATTTACAAGGCGCGATTATTTTAATTTTAGTGGAGGTTTTAGAGGCTTACATTCAAATAGCGGAACCAGTTTTAATGTGGCTACTAGTGATATGGGGTTTTTAACCACACAAAATAATAGAGCAAAAGCAATAGATACCAAATTTGGTGCTGCAAATTTTAGCTATTCCCCAAAAAAGACTTTGGATTTAAGTGGTTTTGCTATTTATTCGGGGACAAGAACAGATATTCAACAAAATAGTTTAAGAACCTATATTCAATCTGAAAATGGCACTATTACGCCACCAGACGAAACAACGACAAGCAATACACATCAAAAAAGCGATTTAGGATTGTTTAAATTAAGTGCAAACTACAAACCAAATAGTAACAATCATTTAGATTATGATGTTTTTGGACGACTCTCAAAACAAAACGAATTTCAAGATTTTTTCTCTTCAATTTCATCAAATATAGATGAAATACAAGAACAAAATCCATTTAGTGTCAATCAAAATTTAAACTATTATTATACGCTTAACGATAAAAACATATTTGCTTTCTCAGCACAACATTTATGGCAAGATGAAGACCCATTTTATAATGCAGTTTTAGAAAAAAATGCTCAATTTAGATTTGATGGCATTTTGGGTTTAGATACAAATCAAACAGGATTTAACCTTGCACAAGATAAGCGTGTAAAAACAAATAAATTTGATGCGAAATTAGATTATTGGTATGTCTTAAATAATAAAAGCAATATTAATTTTACTTTTGGAGCTTTGTTAAGCTCACAGAAATTTAAATCAGAAATCTTTCAAATATTAGATAATGGAAATCAATTCACATTAGATAATGCACAAACTGATGTCGTTAACGACATAAAATATAATTTTAGTGATACATATTTAGGGTTTCATTATAGATTGAAAACAGGTATATTTACTATAACTCCAGGATTTTCAATACACTCTTACGCAACAAAAAATCAACAATTCGGATCGGAAACTAAAAATAATTTTTTCAGGTTACTTCCAGATTTCAATACAAGAGTTCAGCTAAAAAAGAGCGA
>JAGLKH010000103.1 GCA_023141985.1 Flavobacteriaceae bacterium
CTAAGTAATTATAATGCATTGTATCAAGGGAACAGAGATTTGGAGGAGTCTTTATCTCACAATCTTAATTTAAGCTATTTTAGTTTCAATATGTTTAATTACACTAATGTTCACGCATTTATTAATTACAATAAACGCATAGACCAAATTAGATCACAATCAGATTTTTTAACTATACCTAATCCAATTCCCGGAGAACCGGACATACAAACTACAAATAGAATTTCTACACCATTCAATTCAAATTTTGCTGATGAGAGCTTATCATTTAATGGACGTTTCGAGCGTACCTTTGGAAAGATAAAAGCTTCGGTTGGAGGAAATTTTTCCTATTCAAAATTCAATCAAATAGTTAATGGCTTTCGTAGTATTAATGAATCTTTTACTCAATCTTATCGAACGCGTTTAAGCACAAATTTTAGAAAAGCACCAAATGTAGAAATTGGATATAATCTTACAATTAATGAATACGAACAAGGAGGAGGGCGCTCAAAATTCTTTACAAACAGCCCGTTTATAAATTTTGACGCCTATATTTTAAAGAGCTTTACGTTTAGAGCAGATTACTCATACTATAACTATAAAAATGAGCAAGAAACTCTAAATAACTATAGCTTTTTAGATGCTAGTTTGGCGTATCAAAAAAAGGATAGTAAGTGGGAATATAAGCTTGGAGTCACCAATTTATTAGACACAGAATCTTTAAATCAAGATAATACAAATACACTATTTACAAGTACAAGTGAGTATTTTATCCAACCACGATATGTAGTGTTTAGTATTAAATATGATTTATAGTGTTTTTAAGTAAAACAAAACCCATATTGATTTTTTCTATTAAGCTGGGTTCTATAAAAGTTTTTTAAAAGGATATTTTATAATCCAAAAGCTTCTTTTACTTTGTCTACATAATCTAATTTTTCCCAAGTAAAGAGTTCTACTTCAAGCGTTTTAGTAACTCCATTGGGTTGAGTGAAAGTTTTAGAAACTACTTCGTTTAATCGGCCCATATGCCCATAGGCTGCTGTTTCAAAATACATTGGCTGACGTAGTTTTAAACGCTCTTCAATAGAAGCTGGTCTCATATCAAAGATTTGCGATACCTTTTCTGAAATTTCTCCATCAGTCATATTTAATGAACATGTACCATAAGTATCT
Source organism: Flavobacteriaceae bacterium (assembly GCA_023141985.1). GTDB lineage: Bacteria > Bacteroidota > Bacteroidia > Flavobacteriales > Flavobacteriaceae > PRS1. The sequence continues at coordinate 1,159 of JAGLKH010000103.1, forward strand.
ACATAAATTCCCATAGGTTCAGCGACACCAATGGCATAACTTACTTGTACTAAAATCTCATCGCATATACCGGCACCAACCAGGTTTTTAGCAATATGACGTGTAGCATAGGCAGCACTTCTGTCTACTTTGCTAGAATCTTTACCCGAAAAAGCACCACCGCCATGAGCGCCTTTCCCTCCATAAGTATCAACTATAATTTTTCGTCCTGTAAGCCCGGTATCTCCATGAGGTCCTCCAATTACAAATTTGCCGGTTGGGTTGATGTGATACTTAATATTATCGGTAAACAATGATTTAATATTATCGGGAAGTTTAGCTACCACTCTTGGTATTAAAATTTCGACAATATCTTTTCTGATTTTTGCCAACATTATTTCATCTTCATCAAAATCGTCGTGCTGTGTCGAAACGACAATAGTATCTATGCGTTGTGGAATATTATTATCGCTATACTCAATAGTTACCTGGCTTTTAGAATCTGGTCTTAAATAAGTAATTTCATTATTTTCTCTGCGTAATGCTGCAAGTTCAATGAGTATTCTATGAGCCAGATCTAATGCCAAGGGCATATAATTATCTGTTTCATGAGTAGCATAACCAAACATCATACCTTGATCACCTGCACCTTGTTGCTCTTTTTTATCCCTGTCTACACCACGATTTATGTCATCCGACTGTTCGTGTATTGCAGAAAACACACCACAAGAATTGCCATCAAACATGTATTCGCTTTTTGTATAACCAATAGTATTAATAGTATCTCTTGCAATTTTTTGAACATCTAAATAAGTGTCAGATTTCACTTCTCCTGCTAGGATCACTTGTCCTGTAGTTACAAGTGTTTCGCAAGCCACTTTAGAGTTTTCGTCAAATGCTAAAAAATGATCTATTAAAGCATCACTAATTTGATCTGCAACTTTATCTGGATGTCCTTCAGAAACACTTTCCGAAGTAAATAAATACGCCATAGACTTAATTTTATATTGAAGATTTGACGAAAGCGTCGTAGGAAGTTTACACTGCCTTTAGCATTTTTGTTTTTGCTGAATTTATTTCAGCATCAAAGGTTGCAATCAGTCAAATCTTTCCTTCTTTTTTCAGACTGCAAAAGTACATATAATATTATAATTATAAAATAAAGATTTAAGAGTTTAGATATTTTTTATGAATAGTATAGTCAGAAATTCATTCGGTCTTTGCTAAATACTAAAAAAGTTATAAAAACAATAAGTTAATATGTCTTCATTTTGTTATATTAGAAGTTAAAGACATCACTTTTTGTTTAAATGGATAATAATTAATCATTTAATTGTTAAATCTATAAAAATAGTTATGGTTTAATCGCTTTTGTATTAGCTTTAGTACTTTTACACATCTTTACAAGGAACTGAAATATGACTGTACAACCTAAATTAGTGCGTTTTAAAAAAAATGTGTTATCGAAATACCAAATTTACAATAGTATTTTTATGACCTTGCCTTTTGATACTATTACCAAAACAGGTGTTCTTTTACCACTCTTTCATGAAACATGCAATAAAGGTTTTAAAAAGGGTGATGATCCAACTACTATTGTAGATACTTTTTTTAAAAAATATCAAGCCAGGCGTTCAACAAAAAGCCAAATAAATCTATTATTCAGATTTATTCAATACATCGAAAGACAAGTCGTATTGTTTGATGCTGTTGAAGATGCTGCGTTTTCAATAGTTAATAATATGGAAGGTATTGGGACTTTACGAAGTCTAAAAGAGGCAGCGGTTTCTGAAAACAGATTAGAAGAATTACAGCATTATTTGGAAGAGTTTAAAGTAAGAATAGTGTTAACAGCTCATCCTACGCAATTTTATCCCGGTACTGTTTTAGGGATTATCACAGACTTAACAGATGCTATTAAAAAGAATGATCTGGATACTATCAGTATCTTATTTGCACAACTCGGAAAAACTCCTTTTTTTAAACATAAAAAGCCAACGCCATATGATGAGGCAGTAAGTTTAATTTGGTATTTAGAGAACGTTTTTTATGAGTCTTTTGGTAAAATATATGATTATATACAGCAAAATATTTTTGATAATAAAAACATTCAAAACGAAATAATAAATATTGGATTTTGGCCTGGAGGAGACAGAGATGGTAATCCTTATGTAATGCCGGATACTACTTTAAAAGTAGCCCAAAGATTAAAGCAAACCATCTTAAAAAATTATTATAGAGATTTAAGAAGCCTTAAACGTAAACTTACTTTTAAAGGCGTCGAAGATCGAGTAGGTGCATTAGAATTAAAACTATATAAAAGTAGCATTAATTTGCGTTCTAAAGACGTAATAACAATTGAAGAATTTATTGCCGAATTAAAGGCAATTAAAGAAGTCGTTGTTAAAGAACATCAGTCTTTATACCTTCTAGAGTTAAATAGCTTAATTAATAAAGTGCATCTTTTTGGTTTTCATTGTGCAACTCTGGACATTAGACAAGACAGTAGAATTCATCATACGGTGTTTTCTAATATGGTTGATACTTTAAAAAAATCAGGCAGCAGTTTATTTCCAAAAAATTATAATTCTCTATCCGAAAAAGAGCAAATAAAAATCTTATCATCTATTAAAGGAGATATAGACGTTAGTTTATTTAAAGACGATCTTGTTGCAAACACGCTTAATACTATTAAAGTTGTTAAGAGCATTCAGGATTCTAATGGAGAGCGAGGCGCAAATCGATACATTATAAGCAACAATCAAACGGCTTTAAATGTGATGCAGCTTTATGCAATGCTTAAACTTGTTGCTTTTAAAGATTGCTTAACTGTAGATATTGTACCACTGTTTGAAACGATTTCCGATTTAGAAAACGCACATCTTGTTATGGAAGAATTGTATTCCAATAAAGTTTATAAAGCGCATTTAAAACTACGCCAAAACAAACAAACAATTATGTTAGGTTTTTCCGATGGCACAAAAGATGGTGGCTATCTTATGGCTAATTGGGCGATTTTTAAAGCTAAAGAAGCGTTAACTAAAGTTTCTCGAAAATATAATATAGGAGCTATATTTTTTGATGGACGAGGTGGTCCACCTGCAAGAGGAGGAGGAAAAACGCATCAATTTTATGCATCATTAGGGCCAACAATAGAAGATAAAGAAGTACAACTCACTATTCAAGGGCAAACTATAAGTTCTAATTTCGGGACTTTAGAGTCTTCACAATATAATTTGGAGCAATTAATTAGCTCTGGAATTTTTAATCGCATTGGTGATGATAAAATTGCCATGTATCAAGAAGACATAGCTGTTATGGACGACTTGGCTAAGACAAGTTATAAAGCTTATAAAGATTTTAAAAGCCATCCTATGTTTATACCCTATTTGGAGCGAATGAGTACTTTAAAATATTATGCAAAAGCAAATATAGGGAGTAGGCCTTCTAAAAGAAAAAATTCTGATGATTTAGTGTTTTCAGATTTAAGAGCGATACCTTTTGTAGGCTCGTGGAGTCAGTTAAAACAAAATGTGCCTGGATTTTTTGGTGTTGGCACTGCATTAAAGGCTTATGAGGATAAGGGTGAATTTGAAAGGGTGGAACATTTATATAATAATTCAAACTTTTTTAAAACCTTATTAGAGAATAGTATGATGTCCTTAACAAAATCATTTTTTAGTCTAACTAAATATATGTCTGAAGATGAAGAATTTGGTGAATTTTGGAATATTATTTATAATGAATACCTATCCACTAAAAGATTGCTTTTAAAGTTAACAGGCTACAAGGAATTAATGGAAAATGAACCTTCCGGGAAAGCGTCAATTGAAGTAAGGGAATCCATCGTCCTTCCTTTGTTAACCATACAACAGTATGCGCTTAAAAAGATTCAGGAATTAGAAAAAGAAGAAGACAAAGACATAGAGCAAATTCAAATTTTCGAAAAAATTGTAACACGTTCTTTATTTGGAAATATAAATGCGAGTAGAAATTCTGCCTAAAAATTCCAAGTAATAATAAAAAGACCTCGAAGTTTAAGTTTCGAGGTCTTTTTGCCTAACTCAAAACTAAATATTATACCAAATGAACATCCAAATGAGCTATAAAAGAAACTGTTTATAGGGTTCGTTTGGATGTTTATTTAGTATTAATGCTCATTTAATCTAAAATCCGGATACGCATTCATGCCGTGTTCATGTGAATCAAGACCTTCTAATTCTTCTCTTTCAGAAACTCGTATTCCAACGGTTTTCTTTAATATAAATAGGATGATAAACGTAGATGAAATGCAAATTGCAGCATAAGATCCTACACCAATTAATTGACTTAAAAATTGATTCCAACTCGCTAAAGCACCAAATATACCTACAGCTAAAGTTCCCCAAATACCACAAATTAAGTGTACAGCAATTGCTCCAACAGGGTCATCTAATTTTAATCTGTCAATTAGAGATACGGCAAAAACAATTATAGAACCGGCAATGGCACCTATTAAAATGGCATCTGTAGGACTCATTTGATCTGCGCCTGCCGTAATACCAACTAATCCTCCTAAAATTCCGTTTAAAAACATAGTTAAATCCAGATTCTTAAATTTTAAGGCAGACACAAATGCTGCAGCCACACCACCCGCTGCCGCAGCCAGACAGGTTGTAACAAGGGTCAATGAAGTTAAAGCCGGATCGGCAGAAAGTACTGACCCTCCATTAAATCCAAACCAGCCTAACCAAAGTATAAGCACACCCGAAGTTGCTAAGGGTATGTTATGTCCTGGGATAGCTTGAATTTTACCATTTTTAAATTTACCAATACGTGAACCTAATAAACATACTGCTATTAAAGCTGCCCATCCACCTATAGAATGTACAAGTGTTGAACCAGCAAAATCATAAAAAGGAGTTTCTAATTGATCTAAAAATCCGCCTCCCCATTTCCATGAACCTGCAATAGGATAAACTAATCCTACGTAAAAGATTACAAATATCATGAATGGACCAATTTTTATGCGTTCAGCAACTGCTCCGGAAACTATGGTTGCTGCTGTTGCAGCAAACATGCCTTGAAAAAGAAAATCCGTCCAATATGTGTAACCTTCATTATAAGCTAAATCTAGTGCTCCATCAACTAAGGGTGCATCCAGTCCAAAACCTGCAAATCCTAAAAATCCATTAAATTCTCCAGGATACATTAAGTTAAATCCGACTAAAGCATATAAAAGTAGTCCGATAGTAATAATAAATATATTTTTAAATAATACATTAATTGTATTTTTTTGTCTCGTTAATCCAATTTCTAAAAACGCAAAACCTAAGTGCATAAAGAAGACGAGTGCGGTACAGATCATCATCCATACATTATTTGTAGTTAGTAATTCCATAATTGATTTTTAATTTGATTGATTTTACTTCAAGGTGTCTCCTCCTTTTTCTCCTGTTCTTATTCTGTAGCATTCTTGTATATCTGACACAAAGATTTTGCCATCACCAACGTCTCCGGTTGCCGCAGAACTTAATATTGCTTTTATGGTAGCTTCTTCAAATTCAT
>JAGLKH010000104.1 GCA_023141985.1 Flavobacteriaceae bacterium
AAAGGAACAGAACCCCAGAATAATTTTTTACCTTCCAAAAATTGAGAAGATAAGGATGACACTTTAAATTTTTGTGATCTATATCTTGAAATAGTCCCTATTAAGAATACCACAAATGCTATATATGGTAACGCGATAAAAAAGAAGTTATTTAATGTATTCATCTTTGATTAATTAATTATGACTCAAGTGTTATTTCTTGTTTTATTGAACTTAAAAATCCTCCTGATCGTTGAGGTTGTTCTTGTATTTTAATATTAAAATCATGATCTAATGCTTTATATAATGCGAAGAGAGCATGCTTGTAAATGGTGAATGACTCGTGCTTATCTAACAAGGTTTTATGATGTTTGATATATACCTTTTCTTTTGCTAAAAGCTGGTCATCACCAAATCCTTGTATCATTCTGGTTAATGCAGGAGCAACTAATTTATTAATCAGATCGTTAAGCAGTGATTTGTCCTCAAGAACATTTATTAATTTTAAAACATTAGATAGATTATCTGCCAACTCGCCACCACAATCAATCCCATAAGTTTGATGTTCTTTATTAAGATTTACCAAAAGCTCTCCTCTTTTATAATCATCTCCAAATACTACATATCCAATATCTAGCGTAGTTATGGACTGAACTTCAAATGTTCTTAGGTACAAATCTTCTAACTCATACTTGGTGACAGTGCTAACAACATCTGTAAAAGGTTGTAACATTTCACCAATGCTAGGTAATTCTTTATCTAAGTATTGCTGAACGTTTTTTACATTGTCTGTATAGTCTTCATTTTGTGGGAACACAAACAGACTCGAAATTTTATTATAATCTAATAGTTGTTTTTTCATTCTAAATAATTTAAAGCCCTCGAGCAGGTTTTTCTACAAATCCAAATCCTGCACTTCCTTTTCTGTCTCCTGTAAATTCTGCCATTTCAATGGCTTGTTCTCTATGAGCAGCAGGAATAACAAATCGATCATCAAATTTTGCCAGGGAAGTTAAATAGTAAACAGCATCGGCCATTTCAGTATCTAATCCTACTTCTTTAAGGCTTTCGGCAACCATGTCTTTATTTAAATCGCCAACCGTAACATCTCTACGATGCAAACGAACAGCCATTAATTTTTTCAAAGTAGTTTTTATTAATTCTTCATCACCATTACTAAATAAATTAGCCAGGTACTTAAGAGGCATACGGGCATCGTCAACAGTTCCAAAAATGTTATCCATAGAAGCATCATATTTTGTTGCTCTTGACCAAAATTTAGAAATAGGATTTAAGGTGTCTTTTTGTGACTCAACATCATTACTGCTTAAAGATGCCATTACAGGTAATAATGGCGGAACATAGAATAACATAGGCATTGTTCTAAATTCAGGGTGGAGAGGAAGTGCCATTCCCCATTCTTTTACAAATTTATAGGTAGGAGAATTTTGCGCAGCTTTTAAAGTAGAATCAGCTATTCCGTTTTTCTTAGCTGAAGCAATTACTTTTGGATCAAATGGATCTAAGATCATATCCATTTGTCTCTTAATTAAATCTTCATCATCTGAGGCTGCTACAGTTTCAATCTGACTTGCATCATAAAGCATTACTCCTAAATATCTAATACGTCCCACACAAGAGTGCATACAAGCAGGGGCATGACCAGATTCTAGTCTTGGATAACAAAGAATACATTTTTCAGATTTTCCTGTTCCCCAGTTGTAATAAGATTTTTTATAAGGACATGCTGTTACACACATTCTCCAGGCTCTACAAACTTTTTGGTTAATAAGAACCACGCCATCTTCACCTCTTTTGTATATTGCCCTGGATGGACAAGATCCTACACAAGCAGGGTTTAAACAGTGATTACATATTCTTGGCAAATAGAACATAGACATACGTTCCAATTGGAACATAGCTTCTTGTTCGCCGGCCGATAGATTCTTAAAGTTTGGATCATTACGTGCATAATCCGGTGTCCCACTAAGATCATCATCCCAGTTTGGACCCATTTTAATATCTATGGGTTTTCCTGTTATTAATGAAACAGGTCTGGCCGTTACCTGAGTGTCTTTTTCTGGAGATTCAATTAAGTTCAAATACTTATAAGTGAAAGGCTCGTAGTAATCATCGATTACCGGTAGGTGAGGGTTATGAAAAATATTCAATAAACCTTTGGCTTTTCCGGCTCCTTTTAAACGAACTTTCCCCATACTTTTTTCCCAACCACCTTTATAGATATCCTGGTTTTCCCATTTGGTTGGATATCCGGTACCCGGCTTGGTTTCAACATTGTTCCACCACATATATTCGGCACCTTTCCTGTCTGTCCAAATGTTTTTACAAGCGATTGAACAGGTATGGCATCCAATACATTTATCTAAATGAAATACCATTGAAATCTGAGAACGTACATCCATAATTCAGACTATTTTTTTATTAATTTATATTAAACTTAATTACCATTCTAATTTATCCATCTTCTGAATCACTACGTGAGTGTCTCTGTTTACTGCGGTTGGACCCCAGTAATTAAAATGGAATGTAAATTGACCATATCCTCCAGCCAATAAATTAGGCTTAAGGTGAATCCTGGTAATACTATTATTTGAACCTCCTCTGTTTCCATTTCTCAATTGAGATTTAGGGATGCTAATTGTTCTTTCAACGGTGTGATAAACAATACAAACACCTTTAGGAATTCTGGAACTTACAACGGCTCTTGTACAATATGTACCATTATCATTGTGTACTTCAACCCAATCATTATCCTTGATACCCATTTCTTCCGCGTCGGGTTCACTGATCCAGCAAGGTTCCATTCCCCTGGAAAGTGTCAACATTCTATGGTTGTCCATATAGGTTGAGTGAATGTGCCATTTACCGTGTGGTGTCAGGCAATTCAATGCTTTAGCCATACTTTTTCCTTTTAGGGTTTCCTTTAAATCACCATATACTTCAGGGCAAGGTGATGGCTTATAGGTTGGTAAATGTTCGCCATATGCGATATACATTTCATGGTCTAAGTAGAAATGTTGTCTTCCTGTTAATGTTCTCCAAGGAATTAATCGCTCAACATTATAGGTATAAGCAGAATATGCTCTACCATCATTCATTAATCCGGACCAAACTGGAGAAGTTAGATATCTTCTTGGCTGTGCCTGAAGATCTTTATAATCTAATCTAAAGTCCTCACTACCCTTAGCAAGATCTACTAATGGCATACCAGATTTTTTCTCCATATTTTCATAGGCTCTAACAGTAAGCTTACCGTTAGTTAATGAGGATAAATGTAAAACCGCATTTGCTGCTTCGGTATCTTCTGCCAATGAAGGATATTTTTTATCTCCAATTTTAATAGTTGGAAAATGATTAGATTCTATCATTTCATCATACTCTTCAGCACAGAAATAATGATTCCCATGGGCTCCTAGACCTTTAGTTTTTACATTTTCTCCTAAGGCACAGAATTTTTCATAGATTTTTGGATAATCTCTTTTTACTACCGAAATATTATGCATTGTTTTACCTGGAATTGCCTCACATTCACCATGATACCAATCTTTAATATCTTTTTGTGCAACTTCTCCACTTGAATCATGAGCTATTGCAGTTGTAACAATATCTGTTTGTGTTTCTGAAAGGTATTTTTCTGAAAGTTCACTTGTCTTTTTAGCGATAGCTTTAAATATTTCCCAATCCGATTTTGATTCCCATACAGGCGCAATGGCTTGTGAAAGAGGGTGGATAAACGAGTGCATATCGGTACTATTTAAATCGGCCTTTTCATACCAGGATGCTGCCGGTAATACAATGTCTGAATATAAAGCTGAAGAATCCATACGGAAATTAAGATCTACTACGAGATCCATTTTACCAGTCGGTGCAATTTCATGCCATTTTACTTCTTTTGTTTTTTCTTCATCATAATCCTTAGAAATAGCATTGGAAGTTGTACCTAAATAATGTTTAAGAGCAAATTCATTTCCTTTCATAGATCCTGAAATTGCATTTCCTCTCCATATATACCATGTTCTCGGAAAATTAAAATCATTTTCCGGATCTCCAACAGCATAACCCAACTCTTTGCTTTTAAGTTTTTCAAGCACATATTTTTGGATATCCTCATCTGTTTTAGCTCCATTTGCCATAGCTTCTTTACTAAGCTCCAATGTATTTTGGTCGAACTGTGGGAAGAAAGGCATCCATCCCATCCTTACAGATTTAAAAATGTGATCTGCATGATGACCTGCGGTCATATCATTTTCAGGAACTGTATTATATCTGGACGAATGTCCATCGTATCTATATTGACAGGTATTAATATAATGCCAAATAGGCGCTTGTTGTAATCTTGGTGGCCCTTGCCAGTCGTTTGCAAAGGCTATTGTTCCCCAAGAATCACCAGGTGCTAATTTTTCCTGACCCACATAGTGATTCATTCCTCCACCATTTTTACCCACACAACCGGTAAGCATTAAAGCCATAATACCTGAACGATATATTAAATTATTATGATACCAGTGGTTGATTCC
>JAGLKH010000105.1 GCA_023141985.1 Flavobacteriaceae bacterium
GCCGGTGAAGCCAAAGTGCCTTTCTTCTCGCTTTCTGGGTCAGATTTTGTAGAAATGTTTGTAGGTGTAGGGGCATCGAGGGTTAGAGATTTATTTAAACAGGCAAAAGAAAAATCTCCTTCAATTATTTTTATTGATGAAATAGATGCCATTGGTAGAGCCAGGGGGCGAAATGCAATGTCTGGTAGTAATGATGAACGCGAAAACACGCTTAACCAGTTACTAACTGAAATGGATGGTTTTGGTACAAACACTAATGTAATTGTGCTTGCAGCTACTAATAGAGCCGATATTTTAGACAAAGCACTTATGCGAGCAGGACGTTTTGACAGACAAATATTTGTCGATTTACCAGATATTCGAGAACGTAAAGAAATTTTTGAAGTTCACTTAAGGCCTCTTAAAAAAGCAAAAGGTTTAGATGTTGATTTTTTATCTAAACAAACCCCGGGATTCTCAGGAGCAGATATCGCTAATGTTTGCAATGAAGCTGCTTTAATAGCTGCGCGAAAAGGAAAAAAATCTGTTGGTAAACAAGATTTTCTTGATGCTGTAGATAGAATTGTTGGAGGTTTGGAAAAGAAAAATAAAATCATTACTCCAAAAGAGAAAAAAGCTGTTGCTTTTCATGAGGCAGGTCATGCTACTGTAAGCTGGATGCTAGAGCATGCAGCACCATTAGTAAAAGTAACCATAGTTCCAAGAGGACGATCGTTAGGAGCTGCATGGTATCTCCCGGAAGAGCGTTTAATTGTTCATCCAGAGCAAATGTTGGACGAAATGTGTGCTGCATTGGGTGGTCGTGCTGCTGAAAAAGTAATTTTTAATAAAATATCGACCGGGGCACTTAGTGATTTAGAAAAAATAACAAAACAAGCTAGAGCAATGGTCACTGTTTATGGTTTGAGTGAAAAGGTTGGTAATTTAACTTATTATGACTCTTCCGGGCAAAACGAATATGGCTTTACTAAACCTTATAGTGAGAAAACAGCAGAATTAATTGATAAAGAGATCTCCGATATTATTGAAAAACAATATCAACGTGCTTTAAAAATATTAGAAGCAAATAAGGATAAGCTTACCCAACTCGCCGAAGTACTTCTGGATAAGGAAGTGATTTTTAAAAATAATTTAGAAAAAATCTTTGGTAAAAGACCTTTCGATATAAAAGAGGAAGAGACTACAGAAAAAGAATAGAGCACATAGAAATTCTTAAATTTCGAATTAGTTTATTTAAGTTTTTATATCTTTGATATATAGCAAGAATAAAAACTGATTAATAGCAAATACTAAATGAGTCTATTTCGTAAAATCTTTGGTTTATCTGACGACTCTCAAGATAAAATTGAAAGCGAAGGGAGAAGCAAATATATGCCAGATATAAAGCTCCCTATTGATGAGCGTTTCACTATTAATTTTAAAGCCAATGGTGGAAAATTTTTATACTGTGAAGATTTAGATGAAGTTAAGCAAAACCTCAGCCTGATTCTTCAGGAAAATGATTGGAAACAAAAAAGGGTTTTGCTCTTAGATGAGCGTCTGGCTAATAAGTTCAAAGATTTTGATTTTGAAATCAGTAATAATGATTGTACTTTCTTTCTAACAACTTGCGAGTTTTTGATTTCTAATGATGGTTCCTTATTAATTTCTTCTAATCAAATTGCCGAAAAGAGACTTCATGAGCTTCCTCCTAACTTTATAATCTTTGCCACAACAAGTCAATTTGTAGAAACCATAAGTGAAGGCTTAAAAGGCATTAAACAAAAAAACAAAGAAAAGCTACCAACAAATATCACAACGATTAAACATTTTAAAGCTTGTGATGATAAAGATTTCCTCAGTTATGGAAGTAGTTCAAAAAACTTATATTTGCTCTTATTAGAAGACTTATAAATGAAGGAACTAATCGTTAGAGCATTATCAGGCATTATATATGTATCCTTATTTTTACTTTCATTAAACTCACAACACGCATTAATTGCCTTATTTTTTGTTTTTGGATTAATTTGTATTGCCGAGTTTAATAAACTTATTCAATTAAAAGGTGTCGTTTCATATATCATTTTTATTACACTATATCTTTCCTTTGCTTATTGGCAATTGGTTTTAGATTCTAACGAAGGATTTATAGAAGCCATTCAAATTTTGCATGTACTTACAATATTTGTACAATTGTTTTTAATAAAAGATTTATTTTCCGAAAAAACACTTCCTCTTTTTATTACTAAAGGTTATATTAATACCACGTTCTATTTATCGAGTGCCTTTATTTTTATAATACTTATTGCAAATTATTATGATACCTTTAATCCTAATATATTATTAGGAGCTTCCATTTTAGTTTGGGTAAACGATTCATTCGCCTATTTAATTGGAAAGAATTTTGGAAAACAGAAGCTTTTTGCAAGAATTTCACCTAAGAAAACGGTTGAAGGCTTTTTAGGTGGTTTATTTTTTGCTTGTGTAGGCAGCTATTTTATTGCTAAATACACCAACACATTAGATGCCACAAATTGGCTAATTATGAGTATAATTATTAGCGTTTTTGGTACCTTAGGAGATTTAATAGAATCTAAATACAAACGACAGGCCAATGTTAAAGACAGTGGTGTAATTATGCCGGGACATGGAGGGCTTTTAGATCGATTAGACAGTATTATTTTTGCTGCTCCTTTTATTTATTTGTTTTTAAGAATTTTAAAATATGTTTCATAAAGAAGGCCATAAAATTATATTTTTAACATTCGCTTTTGTTGTTATTGCTGTTTTACTCATTGATCGTTTTATAGATATATCTTGGTTACAGATCGTTTTAGAGGCTGGTTTACTAGTATTTTTAATTTTAATTCTTCAGTTTTTTAGAAATCCTAAACGACAAACCCAATTAAATAATAATCATGTACTTGCTCCTGTAGATGGCAAAGTAGTTGTAATAGAAGAAGTTTTTGAAAACGAATATTTTAACGATAGGCGCATTCAAGTTAGTGTATTTATGTCTCCTTTAAATGTTCATGTAACACGTTACCCAATAGGTGGTAATGTAGTGCTTAGCAAATATCATCCCGGTAAATATTTAGTGGCCTGGCATCCTAAAGCAAGCGAAGAGAATGAACGTACAACTGTTGTATTAAATAATGAAACTTACGGCAAAGTATTGTATCGACAAATTGCAGGAGCAGTTGCAAGACGCATTGTAAATTATGCCCAGCAAAATGATGAAATTAAACAAGGTGAAGACTCCGGTTTTATTAAGTTTGGTTCAAGAGTAGATTTATTTTTACCTTTAGATACAAATATTAAAGTTAAGCTCAATCAAAAAGTTCGTGGTGGCGAAAGTATTATTGCCGAAATATAATGGCTTCTAAAAAATTAGACATAGAATTTAAAAATGCTGTTAAACGTGTAAATGCACATACAGACCCTTTTCCTGCGGATACTTTATTGCGTTTGTACGCCTACTACAAAAAAGCAACCAACGATTATGGCAGGCCTAGTAGTAGAACACCTATCATAAATGCGTTTAAAACTAATGCTTTATTTCAAACAGAAGATATTACTGAAGATGAAGCCAAACGCATTTATATAAATTTAGTGCATGATTACTTTTTGGACAAAAAGTAAATTCTCTGGCATAAAATAACCTTGATCTTGTGAAACAACCTCAAAACCCTCAAGATGTCTTGGCAAAAACAAAAACGACCCCTTTTACAAATTATCCAACTGGTTGTTTTTTCCATCTTCGCTTATGGTCCAAAAGAAACCTATAAAAAAGAATTGGTCAGCGGCAGGACGTAATGTTCTTCTTGCAAAATTGCCATTTAAATCAGGTACATCTGCATATTGATAGCCATTAATATTTTTAAAACCTAAAACATTATTTATAGAAAAATATAAGATTTTTTGTTGGCTAATTAAATATGCCCAATTTAAACTCAGGCTATTGTAAGGTTTTGTTTTTTGGTTTAAAAATCCTTTTTGGTTTAAGTTGGTATAAGTTCTTCCAGAAGCAAAACCATAGCTAAACCCTATTTGGCTTTTCCAATCGCTAACCCAATACTTTCCTACCACCGAAATATTATGTGTATTTGCAAAATTTGGCTGTGCTTCTATAGGGTAGTTTCTGTAATTACGCTTTGTATCTATATACGAATAGCTTAACCAATAATCTGTATTTTTTATGCTTTTGCTATCTCTCCAAAATAAATCTAATCCTTTTGCAAAACCATATCCATTACTATTATAATCACTATCGAAACTCGCAAAATCGGTATTATATTTTACCAGGTTATTGTAATCTTTATAGTAAGCTTCGGCTCTAAAAATCTTTCCTTCACTATTAAATTGGTAGTTTAAAATATAATGAGATGTATGTTGTGGTTTTAAATCTTGGCTAAACTTTAAAATTATGGGTGTTGGATTCTGATAAAAATCACCATAAGCTAAAGACACTTGACTTTTAGCTGAAGTCTTATATGCAAAAGATAATCTTGGAGCTATTAAAAAATCTTTAAATATCTGGCTATATTCTAATCGTAATCCTGCTTTTAAAGCTAACTTTTTTGAGAAAAAAATATCTGCTTCAGTAAAGGCTGCACTTATGTTATTGTTATAACCAAAACTTACAGGTGCAATAGTTTCATCTAAAAATTCCTCATTAAAATCGGTGGCAAAATATTCAACTCCAAAATTGAGTTTAAATCTATTACTAAAATGGCGTTTAAATTTCAACTTTATATGAATGGAGTTTTCGGTATCCAGGATATCACTATCAATAATATTAATCTTCTCTTTATTATGTGTAAAGCTCATACCTCCGAACACAGACCATGTATCGTTTAATACACCTTGATATGAGCCATTAAAATATAAATTATTATTATTTAATTTAAATTGAATACCATCAATATAGTTAATATCTTCTTGAGTCAACTCAAAATTTGTAGTATCAAAAGCCGAATATAATTTTAATAATCCATTATCAGATTTTCGTCTAAAAACTGCTTCTCCAGAAATTGATTCGTAAGGTTTTTTCCAATCATTTCTATCTTGAAAAATTGCATTATAAGGTGCTAAATTTATATATGATGCATTTACACTAATTGAATTTTTATTCCATTTTTGTGTGTTACCAATTGTTGCACCAACACTCATAATACCAATGTCTGTTTTTTCTTGATCCGGTTCATCAATAGTATTCAATAATAATACACTTGATAAGGCCTGCCCAAATTCGGCAGAATAACCTCCTGTCGAAAAGGTAATACCATCAAATAAAAATGGAGAATAGCGTCCACGAGTAGGCGTATTATTGGTGCTCGGTGTATATGGCGTAAATACCCGAATACCATCTATAAAAATCTGTGTCTCCTCTGCTTCACCTCCACGAACAAACAAACGACCATCTTCGGCAACCGTTGTTGTACCGGGAAGTGTTTGTAAAGCACCAACAAAGTCTCCCAAAGCACTTGCTGTGGTAACTACATCTAAAGGTTTTAATACCGCTACTTTACTATTATCTCCTGCAGTAAAAGTACCTGCAGAAAGTACTACTGCATCAAGAGCATTTACATCTTCTTGCAGTTTTATTTGCAAATCTTTCATGTAAATAAGGCCTCCAACTATAGTATATGTTTCGTAAGACAAATAGGAAATAATTAAAGTTTTAGTTCCTGCCTCATGAGTAGTAAACGAGAATTCACCATTTTCGTTAGTTGTACTACCATCGTAAGTACCTTCTAAATATACATTGGCTCCAACTATAGGGATGTTTTTAGTATTGGTTACTTTTCCGCTAATCGATGATTGTGCAATTATAGAATATGATAATAAAAAGATGAAAATTGATATTAAATGATTCATTAGTATGCTTGTATTCGCTTTTTTACTGAAACCCATTCAGCATAAATTGATGAAACAAATTTGTGTTAGAAGATTGACTTACTAAACTTATATTGACCCAATTGTAAAAATTTAGTGATGAATTGAATATATTTGATAAAATTAACAACCATGCAATCTAAATTACATACATCCTTTTCTGTAGTCTATTTTATTGTAGTTATTGACACCATTATTTGTAGTAGTATCGAGAAACTTATGCCGATGTACTATTTTACAAAACCAGCAATACTTACACTATTAGTTATTTATTTTTGGCTACAAAGCACACATTTAAATAAAAGAACAAGATACATTACCGTATTAGCTTTACTGTTTTCATTAATAGGTGATGTTTTATTAATGTTTGTAGATAAATCTTCTAATTTTTTCATTGGAGGATTAATTGCATTTTTATTAGCGCATCTAATGTACATTTCGGTGTTTTTAAAATCGAGAAATAAAAATGCAAACCCATTTTCTATTATAGTTGTTTTATTAATTTATGCTTCCGGATTGTTTTATCTTATAAAAGATGGATTAGGAGAAATGCTCATTCCTGTTTTGTTGTATCTAATTGTAATTTTAACAATGGCAATTACTGCCTTTCTGCGTAAAAGGCTTGCAAGCTCAAATAGTTATAATTTAGTGTTTGCCGGGGCTATTTTCTTTATGATTTCTGATAGTTTACTTGCTCTAAATAAATTTTATGAAACATTACCACTATCTAATATAAGCATTATGCTAACCTATGCTTTGGCACAGTATTTAATTGTATCAGGTATTTTAAAACAGGAGCATTAAACAGCAACTAAAATTTAAAAAAACAGGAACATTATAAATTCATTTGACAACTAACTAACACTTTTTATATATGAAAACTATTTATTTTTTAGCACTTATCACATTTTTCGGGTTCAATGTCTATGCACAAGAAAATACAGATAAAATATTAAAACAGTTAGATGCAAAAACTTCTTTTTATGGTGATATCGCTCAAACCATTTGGAATTATGCCGAAGTGGGATACCAGGAAGAAAAAAGTAGTGCATTACTTCAAAAAACTTTACAAGATGAAGGATTTAGTATCGAAACCGGAGTAGCAGGTATACCAACTGCTTTTATTGCCGAATATGGATCCGAAGGTCCTATAATAGCAGTTTTAGGTGAATTTGATGCACTTCCCGGATTATCGCAACAAGCGATTCCTGTAAAAAAATCTGATGGTAAAAAAGCAGGTCATGCCTGTGGCCATCATTTATTTGGAACAGCATCAACTGCCGCTGCTATAAGTGTGAAAAACTGGCTTAAAGATAATAAAGTAAAAGGGCGTATTAGGTTTTATGGTTGCCCTGCTGAAGAAGGAGGTTCTGCAAAAGTATATATGACGCGTGAAGGACTATTTAACGATGTTGATATTGTATTACACTGGCATCCGGGAGATAAAAACGCTTCCAATCCAGGAGCAGCTTTAGCTAACAAATCTGCAAAATTTAGATTTTATGGTGTTTCAGCACATGCTGCAGGAGCTCCGGAAAAAGGTCGCTCTGCATTAGATGCGGTTGAAAGTATGAATTATATGGTTAATATGATGCGTGAACATATTCCGCAAGAATCACGTATACATTATGTGATTACTGATGGTGGAAGGGCTCCTAATGTAGTTCCGGACTATGCAGAAGTTTATTATTACGCCAGGCATAATAAAAGAGATGTTGTAATCAATATTTTTGACCGTATTGTAAATTCAGCTAAAGGAGCAGCTTTAGGAACTGACACTACAATGGAATTTGAAATGATTGGTGGAACACATGAGTTATTACCAAATTTAACACTACAAAAAGTTATGCATAAAAATTTAATGGCTATCAGTGGTTTTAAATATACAGAAGATGAAAAACTTTTTGCAACTAAAATTTCTAAAAGTTTAGGAAAAAAGACTCTTGATACTAAATATTCTGAAGGTGTTGCTCCATATAAATTAAATGCCAGAGCTTATGGCTCAACTGATGTTGGTGATGTTAGTTTTACGGTTCCAACTGTTGGTATGAGTGCAGCAACTTGGGTTCCAGGCACTCCAGCTCATAGCTGGCAAGCTGTAGCTGCTGGTGGCACAAGTATTGGCACAAAAGGTATGATGGTTGCTGCAAAAACGTTAACTGCAACAGCTATCGAATTATTTTCTAATACAGATATTATTCGTGATGCTAAAGCAGAGTTTGACAAATCACGTGGTACAAACTTTAAATACATCCCGTTACTTGGAGATAGAGCCCCAGCTTTAAATTATAGAAATTAAATAAATCTTTTCTTTTGTAACATTTATAAATTTAGGCTACTTATAGAATATCTAACCAATTGATATTGAAAAAAGAATTAGAACATAATTTTGTTGAATTGCTCGAGAAGCATCAAAACATTGCACATAAAGTTTGTAGGTTATATACCAATAATCAAGATTCTCACAATGATTTGTTTCAAGAAATTACCATACAATTGTGGAAAGCATATCCAAAATTTAGAGGTGATTCTAAATTTAGCACTTGGATGTATCGTGTTGGATTAAATACTGCTATAACGCTTTACAGAAAGAATAAACGTAGAATTAGAACACAGGAGTTTGAAGCCATTCAGTTTAAAATATCGTCTGAAGCTTATGACGATTCCGAAGAACAACAATTGAAACTAATGTATAAAGCTGTGCATCAGCTTAATGATATTGATAAAGCACTTATCTTTTTATATTTAGAAGATAAAGGTTATAAAGAAATAAGTGAAACATTGGGGATTAGTGAGGTCAATGCACGAGTGAAAATGAATCGCATAAAGACGAAACTAAAAACCATATTAAATCCGTAAAATTATGGATGAATTAGAATTATTAAAAAAGGACTGGAATAAAAAAGGGAATAACTACCCAAAATTATCCTATGATGAAATCTATAAGATGATTTTGAAAAAATCGTCGTCTATAGTAAAATGGATATTTATTATTAGCCTTTTAGAATTTGCGTTTTGGGGAATCATATCTTTTGCATTAAAAGATTCAGATAGTATGCAAAAATTTAAAAGTTATAATGTAGAAAATATTATTATTCCTCTCACAATAGTTGGTTATATAATTTTAGCATATTTCTTCTACAGATTTTTTATGAATTATAAAACCATTTCGGTAACAGACAGCGCCAGAGTATTAATGGAGAACATTCTAAAAACAAGAAGAACAGTAAAACAATACGTTGCTTTCAATCTAATTTATTTGGTATTATCAACTATTGTTGCCTTGTTTATTGAATTTGATAAAAATACTGAGCTTATAAACAAAGTAGAAGTAGCCGCTGCCAATGGAGAAACATTTTTATTCTACGGAAAAATAATTATTGTTACAGCATTAATGCTTATTGTAATAGTGGCTGTTTTTCTTTTATTTTATTGGTTAATTTATGGTTTACTAATAAAACGCTTAAATAAAAACTATAAGGAGCTGAAAAAGATAGAAGTGTAAGTCCTTTTTGTCTCTACAAAGAGGGAAAAAAATCATATTAACATAAAAGTCTTTTTAGAAATAAATCCTCTCCCTTTGGGAGAAATCGAAGATTCGACGAATCAAAATAAAATCGATTTATTGAGTCAAATGCCGAAAGCAGAGTGGGCTTTACCACTTACGTTGTTTATTAAGCTCTTCTCTGGCTTCCAATTCCTCTTGTGGAATTACTTTTAAAAATGAAGGGTGTTGCTCTATGGCATATTCTATTTTCTCGACAATTTCATCTATAGTTTCATTGTCATAATCTATATCTAAAGGTTTTTTGATTTCAAAAGATTGAAAAATATTTTTCTTTTTAATCCGCAAACCTTTTTTATCGAAAGAACGCCTAAAACCATCTATAACAATCGGTACAACTATAGGTTTATAACGCTTTATAATATGAGCAGTTCCTTTTCTAATCGGTTTAAATGGCGTTGTTGTGCCTTGAGGAAACGTAATAACCCAACCATCGTCTAATGCTTTAGAAATATTAGAAATATCGCTAAACTTTACTTTTCTATTCACATCCTTCCCTTCGGCTCTCCAGGTACGCTCAATACTAATAGATCCTACATATGCTAAAATTTTTGGTAAGAAACCAGATTTCATAGTCTCCTTTGCAGCCACATAATATACATTTAGCTTTGGATTCCACAAATAGCCAACATTTTTTATAGAATCTACACGACCACTTAAGCTCGCATTAAATACATGAAACATAGCTACAACATCCGCAAAATAAGTTTGATGATTAGAAATAAACAACACATTCGTATCAGGCAAATCTGTAATAAATTCAGACCCTTCAATATGTAACTCATTAAACCCTCTAAAACGTCCGTGAGTTAGAACACCTAATATTCTAATAAGCCATTTTTTTAAAAAGAGTATATGTCCGAAAGGATTTTTTTTTAATAATCCCATAATATTTTAGTTAGTTAGGATTGCAAACCTACATATTTTTTTTCATTTTAGAATTACTATCAAAACGACAAAATATATGATTGGTTACCTCTGAACAAAATTTAACACTAATTAACCGTCAGAGGAAATTCAGCAAACTGAAATTACATTACATTTTTTAATAAATCTTTTATCTCACTTAACATCATTGCAGTTGCGCCCCAAACTATATGTCCATTAAGTAGATATGCAGGAACTTCAACTTCAATATTATAAGATGTTTCTACAGGTTTCGTAGTTACTAAACTATCATCTAATAAATGATTAAATAAAACTTCAATAACAACTTCAACCTCTTCATTTTGTTTTATAAAAGTTGGTGTATTCCTAATTATACCTAAAAAGGGTTGCACATAAAAATTACTTGGAGGTATATAGACTTCGGTTAACTCACGCAGCACTTCTATGTCCTGCTCTGGCACACCTATTTCTTCAAACGTTTCTCTTACTGCGGTTTTTTTAAGTGAATCATCTTGAGATTCAAATTTACCTCCCGGAAATCCAATTTGTGCAGAATGTACCCCATTATAAGTTTTACGTAATATTAAAACCAATTTGGTTTGCTTATTTTTATCAGGATAAAAAAGCGCCATAACTCCTGCTCTCTTTGCGTCTTTTATTGCCTCCTTATACATTTCTAACAATTCTAACCGAAAAGGTGGTGACATTTTAAACTGTGAAGCTTGAGCTGGAAGTGGGATATTTTTTATTCTTGAAATGAGTTCAATAAATTTGTGAAATTCCATAAAATGATTAATTTACGAATTCTAATTGTTTATAAAAGAACAATAAAAATTTATCAAATAAAATCGATATTAAAAATTTATCAAAATTCATTTATGCGAGCCCATAATGGGCATTTAATTATTAATCTATTTTATTAATGAGACTTACATTCATTTTTTGCTTTCTCCTTCTATTTATGAACTGCCAAGATACACAATCTAAAAAGAAATCTGAATCTTCAAATTTACAAGCAAAACCCAAACAAGAACAAACTATAAAAAGTAAATCAAATAAAGAAATTGAAAGAGAATATCCTGTATTGACAGATAAAAATGCTATGGAATTCTTTTTAGAATACGAAAAAAACAACAAAGAAAACAAAGTAAGAATAACAACCGATTTCGGTGAAATTGATATTCTATTATTTGATAAAACTAAATTTCATCGTGCTAACTTTATTTTTTTGACCAAACAAAACTATTTTAGCGATACACAGTTTTATAGGGTTATAAATAATTTCATGGTACAAGCTGGAAATAGCGATGACAAAAAAACTGCAAGAAAAAGAAAAAAGATCGGTAAATACTTACTACCTACAGATACAAAAAGAGGGTATAAGCACGATAGAGGAGTAATAAGCATGCCAAGTAGCGAAATCGATAATCCTCACAAATTAGCATCACCATTCGAATTTTTTATAGTACAACAACATGGAGGTTCACATTTTTTAGATGGCGATTACACCATTTTCGGAAAAGTAATTAAAGGCATGGAAGTTATAGACAAAATTGCTGCTGTTGACACCGATAATGCCGATTGGCCGCTCCATAATATCTATATTAAAAAAGTTGAAATTATCAACTAATATTAACTCAATTTAAATCTCTTTTCTTCATTTTTTCAATATCTTTATAACTGCTTAAAACTTAAGCAAAATATCAATACTATTAACATAAAAAACAATCAAATGATAACACAATTTTTTTCTAATTATCCTAAATTATTAGGCTTAATTATCTTGGTGACTTTTATAAGTTGCAAACAAGACAAAGCGACTAACGAAAACGATATGACGACAAACATATTATTAAAAGAGTGGACTGGCCCATATAATGGCACTCCTGCTTTTGACAAGATGAATGTAAGTGACATTAAGGAAGCTGTTGAAAAAGGCATGGAATTAAATTTAGTAGAAATTGATGCTATTGTCAACAATGCCGATGATCCAACCTTTGAAAATACTATTGTTGAAATGGAACGCTCTGGTAAAGAATTAAACAGGGTGTTCTCTTATTATGGTATTTTAAGTAGTAACATGTCTTCTCCGGAATTTAGAACAATTCAAGGAGAATTGGCTCCAAAACTATCTGAATTTTCTTCAAAAATATCTCAAAATGAAGCGCTTTTTAAACGTATTAAAACCGTTTATGATGATTCACAAAACAATCCTTTAGAGGCAGATCAACAACGTGTTGTAGATTTAGTTTATAAAGGCTTTGAAATGAGTGGAGCCAATCTCGATGCGGCAAAAAAAGAACGTTATGCAGCAATTAATAAAGATTTATCTTCATTATATACAGATTTTTCTAATAACGTTTTACACGACGAAGAAAATTATGTAACCTATTTAACCAAAGATCAATTAAGCGGATTATCCGATTCGTATATTAGCTCTTCTGCAAAAATAGCTACAGATAATGGTCAAGAAGGAAGTTATGCCGTTACCAATACAAGATCATCAATGGATCCCTTCCTTACCTATTCAAATGAAAGAGAATTACGTAAGCAAGTTTGGGCCAATTATTATGCTCGTGGTGACAATGGAGATGAATATGATAACAACGAGATCATTGCTAAAATTTTGAAGTTACGACGCGAACGTGTAGAATTATTAGGCTATAAAAATTATGCGGATTGGCGTTTACAAAATAGAATGGCAAAAAACCCGGAAAATGCTATGGAGTTAATGAATGCTGTTTGGCCGGCTGCAATAGCAAGAGTTCATGAAGAAGTTGCAGATATGCAGGCTGTAGCTGATGAAAATGCTGATAACATTACTATAGAACCTTGGGATTATCGCTATTATGCAGAAAAAGTACGTCAAAAAAAATACGATTTAGATTCAGAAGAAGTTAAGCAATACTTACAATTAGATAAACTTAGAGAAGCTATGTTTTACGTAGCCGGACGCCTTTTTAATTTTGATTTCAATCCTGTGCCGGAGGGTAGTGTACCTGTATTTCATGGAGACGTAAAGGTTTGGGACGTTACCGATAAAGACTCTGGTAAACATATTGGTTTATGGTATCTCGATCCTTATGCAAGAACCGGAAAACGTTCTGGTGCTTGGGCAACGACTTACAGAAGCTATAATACTTTTGATGGCGAGAAAACTGTTTTAGCATCTAATAACTCAAACTTTGTGAAACCTGCTCCCGGAGAAGCGGTTTTAGTGTCTTGGGATGATGCAACTACTTTCTTTCATGAATTTGGCCATGCATTACATTTCTTTTCTTCCAATATAAAATATCCAACCTTAAATGGTGGTGTGAGAGATTATACAGAATTTCAATCTCAATTATTAGAACGATGGTTAAGTACAGACGAAGTTATTAATCAGTTTTTAGTGCATCATGAAACAGGAGAAGTTATTCCTGCTGATTTGGTAGCAAAAATTAAAAATGCTGCAACCTTTAATCAAGGTTTTGCAACAACAGAATATTTAGCTTCTGCCATAATGGATATGAAACTTCACTTGGTTGATCCAACAAATATCGATGTAGATAAATTTGAACGCGAAACTTTAGCCGAATTAAATATGCCTGAAGAATTACCAATGCGTCATCGTACGCCTCAATTTGGTCATGTATTTTCCGGTGAAGGTTATGCTACTGCGTATTATGGTTATATGTGGGCAGATGTATTAACTGCTGATGCTGCTGAAGCTTTTAAAGATGCTCCAGGTGGCTTTTATGATAAAGAGCTTTCTGCTAAACTTGTAAAATACTTGTTTGCACCAAGAAACTCTATGGAACCCGCTGATGCATATAGGTTATTTAGAGGTCGTGATGCAAAAATGGAGGCCTTGATGAGAGATCGTGGATTTCCAGTTCCTAATGAATAATTAAATCAAAAAAAAATGAAAGCCATGTTAAAATAATATGGCTTTCATTTTTTAAAAAACTGTCAATCTATTTTAGTACGACTCAGTTATTATTATCATCTGTATTAGATACTGTATCATCAATATCTAAATAATTAGGAATCCCATCATTGTCTGTATCATCATTGGTTGGATCTCCATCACCATCTAAATCGTTGGTCAAGTTACCATCACCACTACTATCAACATTAGGATCTATATCTTCTAAATCTTCTTCAACCGTTAAAGTACCATCTCCATCATCGTCAGGATCTATAAAATCTTGAACGCCATTTTCATCTGTATCATCGTTTCTCAAATCTAAATCATTATCAATATCTTCTAAATAAGAAGGAACCCCATCTAAATCATGATCGTTTATATTGCTTTGATATAATTCAAATTTAAAAATTAAAGGAGAATATAAAGGTAGATTACCTTCAGAAAAGAAACCTAAACCAGAAGGTAAAAACATTACGCCAACACCAGCATTCATAAAACTTATTGTTCCATCTCCATTTTCAATAAAGGATTCGGCAACATTAAACTCTGGTAATACTCTTCCCCAACCTGCAACTAAAGTAGTTAGATCAAAATCAACAGGATTAGCCGAACTATCAAAAACCTCTTCATTTAATAGGTTTCCAGAAAAATTTAATCGGATGTTATCAGAAAAATGGGGGCTTTCAATACCACCTCCTTGATTTAATCTCAATATATAATATTCGTAATCTACATCAACAAAAACTGTGTTTTTAATTTCTATGGCATCAATTAAAAGTGTATTGTTAGATGGATCTGGTAAAACATTATCTTGAGGAAGCTCTGATATAATTAAATCATTTATAGAAGGATTCGTATTATTTACAAAAGCGCTTGAATTGTAATAATGTGTTTCTAAATAACCTATTAAAGAATCTTTATCAATAACTTGTTGCTCTGCCCTATCTCTTATTGGAACTTCTGTAACATCTGTACCATCATCCTTACTACAGGATACAAAACCAACAATTAAACATAAAATAAATAAAGTAATCTTATTAATTTTCATTATAGCATATTTTTGAGGTCGCAAGATACAATTAAAATGTAATTTTGCACAATAACATTAACGTAGTTTTCACAATATATTATATGCGTATAGACAAGTTTTTATGGTGTGTTAGATATTATAAAACCCGAACTTTAGCTACAACAGCATGCAAAAAAGGAAGGGTAAAAGTAAATAATGATAATGCGAAACCAAGTAGAGAAATTTATCCTTTAGATAAGATTGAGTTAAGGAAGAATCAAATCAATTATCAATTTTATGTAAACGATATTCCTACAAGTAGAATTGGTGCAAAGCTTGTTGATTTATATATAACGGACACTACTCCCAAAAAACAATTTGAAGCACAGGAATTATTAAAATATTCTAAAGATTACTACCGAAAAAAAGGAGTTGGAAGGCCTACAAAAAAAGACCGAAGAGATATTGATGAATTTCATGATGAAAATGAGTAATTTTATATTTTAAATTTAAACACAAGCTATATGAGAGTTACCAATAATGTAATATTAACTCAAGAAGAAATAATCCATAAAATTAAACGTATTGCTTATCAGATTTATGAAAGTAATGTTGAAGAGAAAGAAATAATTTTGGCTGGTATAGAAAGCAATGGTTATGTTTTAGCAAAAAAACTAAAAACAGTTTTGAAAAAGATATCGCCAATTGAGCCTATCCTATGCAAAGTTTTTATTGACAAAAAAAATCCTATAAATGATATTAAAACATCTATTCCTGTTGAGGATTATAAAAATAAATCTGTTATTTTAATTGATGATGTTTTAAATTCTGGTACCACATTAATTTATGGAGTAAAACATTTTTTAAATGTTCCCCTTAAGCAATTTAAAACTGCTGTTTTGGTAAATAGAAATCACAAAAAATATCCTGTTAAAGCAGATTTTAAAGGGATTTCTTTATCTACTTCACTTAAAGAGCATGTTAATGTTGTTTTAGATAATAACGCTTTTAAAGCTGTTTTAGAATAAATCAAAAATAATAGCTTCAATTATTTCATTTATATTTTTATCATCTGTCGAAACGACTAAGTTTGCCTGGCTATAAAAAGGTGAACGCTCAAACATATGTTTCGCAATAAATTCTTGTAATAGCGCTTCGGTTTCAATGTGTGAAATTAAAGGCCTTGCCTGTTTTTCATTTTTAAGCCTTTTAACAATAGTTTTGATTGAGGATTTTAAATATATTGTTGTAATATTCTTTGAACCTTTTAAAAGATTTATATTATTAGCATAGCAAGGAGTACCCCCTCCTAAAGATAAAACCATTTTGTCTTTATTTTCTAAAACTTTCTTTAGATAATAGGATTCTTTTTTTCTAAAATAAATTTCGCCTTTTAACTTAAATATATCTTGTATGGAGCTCTTTTCGTTCTCCACAATTACATCATCTAAATCAATAAAGCTATAGCCTAAATTCTTAGCTAATAATCTACCTACAGATGTCTTTCCAGAAGCCATATATCCTAATAAAACTATATTCATTTTATCACACTATTTTGTTTAGTAAAAGTATGTGGTTTATCTCAACAAAAAAACAAAAATTTATACTAAAAAAATATTGTAATATAAATTAAACATTTTATATTTGCACCCTCGAAAGAGAAAATTAATGACCTGGTAGCTCAGTTGGTAGAGCATCTCCCTTTTAAGGAGAGGGTCCTGGGTTCGAGCCCCAGCCAGGTCACAAAAAGTTAAGCTAATTTGCTTGACTTTTTTTTTACCCGAATGCTGGAATTGGTAGACAGGCATGGTTGAGGGCCATGTGTCCATTAGGGCGTGTGGGTTCGACTCCCATTTCGGGTACAA
>JAGLKH010000106.1 GCA_023141985.1 Flavobacteriaceae bacterium
AAGGTACCGAAAGTATTAAATGGCTAGAAACCTATTCAGCTCCAATACTCATTATAATGGGAATTGCCTTAATAGGGTGGAGTTATGCAAAAGCTGATGGGTTTTCAATTGTATTAGACCAAAGTCAGCAATTAGGAAAAACAGCAGCGACAATCACAAAAGATAATGATGCATATTTTCTTCATTTGAATGCACTAAATGATAAAGAAGGTAATTTAAAAGTTACAGAATATAATATTGTTTCAGATGAAACTTCAGGTTGGATAGCCTATACAAATGAGGCAATTTCTATTTCTAATGTTGAAAATGTTCAAGTGCAATTTAGAAATTCAACAGTAAATCCAGTTATTGAATCCAGTATTGTAACGGCTTCATTAATTACTTCTACTAAAAAGAGTTCAAAACTTTGGGGTTATTTGTTGTGGCTTACTGCAATGGTTGGTTTTTGGGCAACAATGTCTATTAGTATTGCAGATATTACACGATATGCTTCCACACAAAAAGATCAGGTTGCAGGCCAGTTTATTGGATTGCCGGGAACGATGATGCTATATTCTTTTGTAGGTATTTTTGTGACTTGTGCAGCAGTAATTAATTTTAAAGATGTCCTCATTGCAGATGATGCACCCTGGGATCCAGTGTCGTTGATAGCTAAATTTAAAAATCCCACAGTTGTAATTATAGCACAAATTTTTATGCTCATAGCAACATTAAGCACAAACATAGCAGCTAATGTGATTGCTCCTGCAAATGCGTTTTCAAACTTATTCCCTAAGAAAATAAGCTTTAGAATGGGTGGATTAATTACAGGAATAATAGGAATCCTAATAGCACCTTGGTGGTTACTAAACGAAATTTCAGGCTTCCTGATTTTTGTAAGCGGATTGTTAGGCCCGGTTTTAGGAATCTTAATTACCGATTATTATCTCATTAGAAAAAAACGAATTGAACTTGCCGAATTATATAAAGAAGAAGGAATTTATTCCTATAAAAAGACAGGTTATAACAAAGCAGCAATAATTGCTTTATTTATTGGTGTCTTTTTAGCACTCATAGGATATTGGGTGCCTGCTTTAAACTTTTTATATTCACTATCTTGGTTTACCGGATTTATTATTTCATCAATAATTTATTATGTAATGATGAAGAAAACTAGACGAATTTGATAACGAAATACATTATATTATTTGGCTATTTTTTCATCCTTTTTTTAATTGGATACTTTGCTTCAAAGCGAATTAAAAACACTAAAGATTACTATGTAGGCGGAAAGAAACTAGGCTATTGGGTCGTTGCTTTTTCAGCAAGAGCAACAGGAGAGTCTGCATGGCTATTACTGGGTCTTACGGGACTTGGGGCTATGGTTGGTGTTTCAGCTTTTTGGGTAGTTCTTGGTGAAGTTATTGGAGTTGCTGTGTCTTGGTTTTTTATGGCTGAGAAGTTTAAACAATTATCCGATAAATATAATTCTATAACCATTCCAGACTATTTAGTAAGCCGTTTCAAATCGACTTCACACACACTTCGCATTGTTGCTGCTACGGCATTATCACTATTCGTAATTATTTATGTAAGTGCACAAATTGACGCCACAGGTACAGCATTTGAATCGTTTCTTGGATGGAATTATTTTACAGGAGCAATTGTTGGTTTCTTAATAGTTTTAACATACATTTTTTCAGGTGGTTTTGTTGCTGTGGCATGGTCCGATTTATTTCAAGGCTTAATTATGTTAATTGGCCTTGTACTTTTGCCAATAGTAGCTTATTTTTCTATCAGCTCAGAGGTTTCAATCTCTCAAGAACTCACAAAATTAGATCCTTCATTTTTGAATATTTGGGGAGAAGGGGGATTAAATATGATTAATTTCTTTACCATTTTGGGCTTCTTAGGTATTGGATTAGGTTTTATGGGTTCTCCACAACTGTTCGTTCGTTTTATGTCAATTAAAGACACTTCCGAAATTAAGAAAGGACGTTGGGTAGCCATTGTTTTTACCATATTGACAGATTCTTGTGCAGTTTTAATTGGAATTTTAGGAAGATATCTTTTAACATCAATTGATGCTGATCCAGAAACAATTTTAGGAAATGGAGCACAAAATGTGCTTCCCCTTTTAGTTGAAAGAATAATGCCGCTTACCTTAATAGGAATATATATTGCAGCAGTATTATCAGCAATCATGTCAACAATAGATTCACTATTAGTAGTAGCTTCAAGTGCTATTTCAAGAGATTTTTATCAACAAATATTTAAACCTGATAAAACAGAAAAGGAACTGGCAAAAATTTCAAGAATCATCACTTTAGTATTAGCTGTTTTAGCACTTATTATAGCAATGATAGTTGCTATTTCTATTCCTGAAAGAACGATCTTCTGGTTTGTAATTTTTGGCTGGTCTGGAATAGCAGCAACTTTTTGTCCAACCATTATTTTATCTCTTTTTTGGAGTAAATTCAACGAAAAAGGAGCTATTGCATCTATGATAACAGGTTTTTTGTCAGTACCTCTTTTTAAATTTGGTTTTACATCAATAGATTCAATTGGAATATACTTTGAAAAATTAGATGTCCTTGTACCTTCATTCTTTTTAGCGATCATCGTTGGTGTGATTGTATCGGTAGTTTTTAACAGGCAGAAACCAAAAAGTGAGGTAAATATAAGAGATATTGATTAAAAACCTTTAAATTTATTGATTACGGGAAAACTATAAAATAGAACACAGATTACGCAGATTATTATGATTATCACAGATAAAAAATCCTTTTAAATCATAATCAATCAGTGTCATCAGCGTTCCATAAATACTAAAAAAGATGTCAATTTTAATTAAAAATGGAAAAGTTGTAACAGCAGCAGAAAGTTATATTGCTGATGTATATACCGAAGATGAGCAAATTGTTGCTATAGGAAAAAATTTAGACTATAAAGCTGATAAAATTATCGATGCGACTGATAAATTAGTTTTCCCGGGTGGTATCGACCCTCATGTGCATTTAGATATGCCATTTATGGGAACCTATTCCAGTGACGATTATGAAACTGGAACACGTGCAGCACTTCATGGAGGAACGACTATGGTCATCGATTTTATTTTACAAACGCAGGGAGACACATTACATAATGCATTAAAAACATGGCAAGGAAAATCGCAGGGAAAAGCGATTGGTGATTATTCGTATCATATGGCAGTAACCGATTTTAATGATGCTGTTGCTAAAGAAGTTGTGCAAATGATTGAAGAGGAAGGTATTTCATCTTTCAAAACATTTATGGCTTATAAAGGTGCGTTAATGATAGATGATGGACAGATGGTACAACTTATGAAAGTTGTAAAGAAACATGGAGGTTTGGTAACCGTTCATGCCACAAATGGAGATATGATAGATTCGCTTATCGCAAAAAACAGAGCACAAGGAAATTTATCACCACTATATCATTATCTATCACAACCCGAAGTTACTGAAGCAGAAGCTTCAGGACGTTTTACCGATATGTTAGAATATACAGATTGTCCGGGTTATATAGTTCATATGACATGCGAAGGTGCACTAAATGCAGTTAGAAAAGCAACACAGCGCAATCAAAAAGTGTTTGTAGAAACCTGTACACAATACCTAATGCTTGATGCTTCACTGTATGAGAAAGATTTTGAAGGAGCTAAATGGGTAATGAGTCCGCCTCTAAGAGAAAAGAAAGATCAAAAAGCGTTGTGGTCTGGAATTAATCAAGGATTGATACAAGTGGTTGGTACAGACCATTGTCCATTTATGTGGGATCAGAAAAAAATGGGGAAAGATGATTTTTCAAAAATCCCAAATGGCCATCCGGCAATAGAGCATCGTATGGAATTTTTATATTCTGAAGGTGTTCATCAAGGAAAAATATCATTGAC
>JAGLKH010000107.1 GCA_023141985.1 Flavobacteriaceae bacterium
AACCATTATGTTTTAAAGTATTAACCTGAATTTGACCTAAGGTTTCCATTACAGAATTAAAAGAAAAGGTAAGATTTGAAGTGTAAAATTATAAGGAATATCTGGATATTTAAGAATTTTACGCAAAAAAGATTGCTTTTTCTTTTAATTCCCTTCGGGCTTGATGAATTTTACCCTATTCTTGTTAAATTTTCTCAAAATAACCAGTTAGTCCTTCTAAAATTTGTCTGCGAATATGGAAAAAATTCATCTAAGCTGTAAAGAAAAATGAAGTCGAACTCAGGTTATTATTGAGTAAAGTTGATTAATTGCCTTCTATAAGCAGTAAGCAACCGTGATTTTGAAATAAATCCAAAATATTTACCTTTTTTTAGTACAACTAAATTCCAGGCACCGGTACTTTTAAACTTATTTAATATATCTTCAACGGAATCCTTATCATAATAGATAATATCTGATGCGCTGTGCATTAGGCTTCTAACGGTTACTTTTTCGTATAATTTTTTATTAAACATAATACTTCTTATGTCGTTAAGTGTAAGTATCCCTAAAAATTCATTGTCATTATTTACTACAGGAAAATGATTACGTGATGATTTAGCGACGGCATTTTTTACAATGTCTCCCAATTTCATTTCTGGATTAAGTTTAATGAAATTTGTTTCGATTACCTTATCAATGTCTAGCATCATTAACACATTTTTATCTTTATCATGTGTTATAAGTTCGCCTCGTTTAGCGAGTTCTAACGTATAAATGGAATTAGAAATAAAATAGCGAGTAATAGAAAATGAAATTGCTGTGACCAACATTAATGGGACAAACAACTCATAACCTCCAGTAATTTCTGCAATTAAAAAGATAGCTGTTAATGGTGCATGTAAAACTCCAGCCATTAACCCTGTCATACCTAGTAAGGTAAAGTTTGATTCGGAAACATGAAACCCTAAACCAATATTATTAATAATTTTCGCAAAAACATTTCCTAATGCACTTCCCATAACCAATGTTGGAATAAAAATACCGCCAACACCACCAGCCGAAAAAGTAATAGTCATTGCAATAGCTTTAAAAAGTGTAATACCAATGAGTAACCCTACAACAACCCAAATATTATCAATATAGGTATCAAATGGCGTGTTACCAATTGCCGCTAAATGATCTCCGTGTAGAAGATTATTAATAATGCCATAACCCTCACCATATAATGGTGGAATTAAATATAGAATAGCTCCAATAGCAATACCTCCAATTAAGAGTTTCTTTAAAGGACTTTTAAAAGCATCAAAAAAGCGTGTTATTTTAAAAAATATTTTTGAAAAATATACTGATGCCAGTCCGGTTCCAATCCCTAAAATGATATAAAAAAAGATATCTTTTATTTCGAATCTATCTTGAATTTCAAAAGAGAAAAGTACATCTGTTCCTAAAAAGAAATAAGAAGTTATTACAGCAGAAACTGAAGCCAGTAATAAAGGAATTAATGATGCAAATGCAATATCCAAACTAAAAATTTCAACGGCAAAAATAATAGCAGCTATTGGTGCTTTAAACATTGATGACATAGCACCAGCTGTAGCACAACCAATTAATAACATTCGGGTTTTTGTACTCATATGAAATAACTGGGCAACGTTAGAACCAAACGCAGCACCGGTACTTACGGCCGGGCCTTGTAATCCAACCGACCCTCCAAATCCGGCAGTAATTGG
>JAGLKH010000108.1 GCA_023141985.1 Flavobacteriaceae bacterium
AAACCAATAATAGGAAAGATGAAATATAAATAAGTATGAAAAGATTGAATATAATTTCTTTGTAAAAGCTCTTCAATAAAGTGTGTTAAGTTTTTAAGAATAAGTGTTCCAATCCCTGCTAAAAAACCAACTAAAACACTAAGTATATATATAAAATTTCGTTCAGAAATATGTTTGTATTTCCATTTTAAGAATTTACGAAGTATTTTTTTTGACTGGATTGGCATATCCTAAAGTAATAAAAAAATGGGTCATTGCGAGTGTAAACGAAGCAATCTTTTCAATCGAACTTCAATACAAAAAGATTGCCTCGCTACTATGTTCCTCGTAATGATGTATTTATTTTAAATCAAGTTTTAATCCTAACTCCTTTAATTGTGCATCATCAATTGGAGCAGGAGCGTCAATCATCACATCGCGCCCAGAATTATTTTTAGGGAATGCAATAAAATCTCTGATCGTTTCTTGTCCTCCAAGTATTGCTACTAATCTATCTAACCCGAAAGCAAGTCCTCCATGTGGAGGTGCGCCATATTGAAAAGCATCCATTAAAAATCCGAATTGTGCTTTTGCTTCTTCAGGAGTAAAACCTAAATAATCGAACATTAAGGCTTGGGTTGCTTTATCGTGGATTCTTATTGATCCACCACCAATTTCGTTTCCGTTTAATACCAAATCGTAAGCATTGGCTTTAACCTCTCCAGGATTGGTTTTTAATAATTCAATCTGTCCGGGTTTTGGTGATGTAAATGGATGATGCATGGCATGATAACGTTCGGTCTCTTCATCCCAATCTAACAGAGGGAAATCTACAACCCAAAGTGGGGCAAATTCGTTTGGTTTACGTAAGCCTAAACGTTCAGCCAATTCCATACGCAACGCACTTAATTGTGCTCTCACTTTATTTTTTTCTCCGGAAAGTACACAAATTAAATCACCTGTTTTTGCTTTTGTAGCTTCTGCCCATTTTGCTAAATCGTCTTGATTGTAAAATTTATCTACTGAAGATTTATAAGTCCCATCATCATTACATCTACAATACACCATTCCTAAAGCTCCTACTTGTGGACGTTTAACCCAATCGGTTAACTTGTCAATCTCTTTTCGGGAGTAAGAGTTACCTCCAGGAACAGCAATACCAACAACCAGTTCGGCTTGATTAAAAACATTAAAATCTTTATGTTGTGAAAAGGCATTAAGTTCTCCAAACTCCATTCCAAATCTAATATCTGGTTTGTCATTACCATAGCGTTGCATCGCTTCGTCGTAGGTCATTCTAGGAAACTCACTAATCTCAATATTATTAATTTCTTTTAATAAATGTCGCGTTAAACCTTCAAATGCATTTAGAATATCATCTTGTTCAACAAACGCCATTTCACAATCAATTTGTGTAAACTCCGGTTGTCTGTCTGCTCTAAGATCTTCATCTCTAAAACATTTCACGATCTGAAAATACTTATCCATACCACCGATCATAAGTAATTGCTTAAAGGTTTGTGGCGATTGTGGAAGCGCATAAAATTGACCTTCGTTCATACGAGAAGGCACTACAAAATCTCTCGCACCTTCTGGTGTGGATTTTATTAAGTATGGAGTTTCGACTTCAATAAAGCCTTCATTCGATAAGTAATTACGAACATGCTGTGTTACTTTATGGCGAAATATTAAATTGTTTTTAACAGGGTTTCGTCTAATATCTAAATAACGATATTTCATACGCAACTCTTCTCCACCATCAGTTTGGTCTTCAATAGTAAAAGGAGGTAGTAAAGCTTCGTTTAAAACTATCAATTCTGAAACTAAAATTTCAATATCACCTGTAGGTAAATTAGGATTTTTAGAAGCACGCTCAATGACTGTTCCATTTACCTGAATAACAAATTCACGACCAAGTTTTTGTGCTTGTTCCATCATGGCTTTGGGTGTGCGTTCTTCATCAAAAATAAGTTGTGTAATTCCATAGCGATCACGAAGATCTATCCAAATCATAAACCCTTTATCACGAGATTTTTGAACCCAACCAGAGAGAGTTACTTCTTTATTGATATGTGAATCTCTTAATTCACCACAAGTATGGCTTCTAAACATATTATAGAAATATTAGGATGCAAATTTAAGGAAATAGTGATTAGATATATTGAATTGTATCTATTTTTTAGATTGTAGCATTTTGAAACGTTTTTTATTCAACTTCGAAACTCTATTTTGATTGCTAAATCACCTTACAAAACAAAACGATACGTCATTTTCAACAAAAAGATATTTTCAGGTTTTTGGTCCAAAACCCCTGTTTCCAAACCTCTAAATAAATCATCGGAAGGATCTGCAAAACTTGTTATGCCTTGCGACCAAACCAAAAATATTTCGGAGCCTGGAATATACTCCCAACGCACAACAAGATTTGAACGGAATTGCACAAATGAAAAATCTGGTTTTCCAAAGCTATAATCCGTATTACCATCTGTGTCTTCATCAACTAAATAAGCTCCACTTCCTTGATTGAAAGAGATTTGATTATTTTCATATTGATTGAAGCGATCATATAAATTATCAGCAATTGGGTTAGATACATATTTAAAGTTAGAATAATTACCTCTTGAAATAAATGGCTGTCCATAATACTGTATAGACAGATTTGGGTTTACTATATAATTCAACCTAATGGATGCACTTAAAGTTTTGTTATTAATTGTTCCCAAAACATATCGAGTTGTACCATTATAATCCGTTTGGGTTACATATTGTGTTTTATTCGGATTATTAGAATAATTTGGGGTAAAAGAAATCTCTAAAGCATCTGTTGGCTGATAAGTAATTCCTGATCTTAAACTTAAAAAAGAAAATTGGTTTTGCTTAGCTGCTGAATAAATAAGGCCAAAAAAGGCACGTAATTTTTTACGATTATCTGTCCCAAAGAACGAGAATACAGCATTCTCCCTTGAAAATCTCCAACGAGGACCTCCTCTTAGCATCGTGTTTGTATATATCCTTGGTTTATGTATTAATCCTAAATCTGCCCACCAGTTATTTTTAAAACTAACATGCCCATTTATTTCATATTGAATTCTATTATAATTACCTTCAAAATCGTAAGTAGTAAATTGTTCAAACTGGGTGCTTATTCTTCTAAAGGCTCCGAAAGGTTTCAGAGTTCTATAACCAATATTTAAATATTGCCTTATCTCATCGGCTTGTCTTAAGAACCCAATATCATTTAATTCTAATTCAGGAGAACGCCAATTTACACCAGCATTATACGTCCAATTCCCTCCTCCAGCTTTTCCAGCTTCAAATCTTCCTCCGGTTCCACTAAGTGACCTTTTATTAGTATCTACATCTACATGTCCTGCATCAACACGCTGAAATAAATGTGTTAATGACATTTGAGTATTGGTAATGGCTTCTTTACTCCCTTTAACATGACTTGCAACAATATGACCTTCAACAAAATATTTTCTATTTTTCCATTGGTGTTTAAAATCAAAGCCTCCTGTATAAGCAGATTTTCGTAAAAAATCTAGATTAGGTTCTAAATTTCTATTAACAGCTGTAAATATTCCGCCTACATAACTATTCTTTTCATTAAAATCTTTTTGAAGTCTTCCTACAAAATAATTAGTTAAAGGTTCTACGAGTTCTTTTCTCCTGTCTCCATTATTATCGATTTCGGCAAACTCTTTCCCGGTAATACTTTCTAAAACTCCAATTGACCATCCACTTTTAGTCTTACCGCTAAACTTTGCAGCTCCTAATATGGTTGTGTTTTGGGGTTGGTCTACAAA
>JAGLKH010000109.1 GCA_023141985.1 Flavobacteriaceae bacterium
AATCCTCATCATCTATGCCTGCATTAGCGGTTGGATTTTCCCAAATAATCGCCGAAGCAGTAGCAACATCAGTACAACCTTTTGCTGTCATAACAAATACACTTATAACATCACCATCATTTAATGGGCTAATAGTAGTATAAGTATCTTCATCTAAATAAGTTAATCCTTTTTGTAAGCTCTCTCCAGAATCTACTATGCCATCGGAATTAGCATCAGCAAAGAATTCAAAAGTTGCTGGTATCGATGATGTTGCTGTAAAGGTCGAATTTTCACCATCACATACACCTTCGGTTGTTAAACCTGCTACTGGAACCAAATCCAAAGTTAATTGCACAGGTGCAGCTGGAAAATCTTTTAATTCGGATGTTCCTGAAGATCCTGATGTTCTTGTTCTAATAAACAACGTACTAACATTAAAACAAGGATCTGTTTCAGTAAATAATGCCGATAAATTTACAGCACCTTCTGCCCATTGATTTATTGCATATTCCCACATATCAGGGCTTGACTGTGGTTGATTATAAATAGGGAAAGGAACTTCTGTTTCCACTGTATTATTTGTACCATAAATTGAACCTGGTGGGTAGTTTGTATATACATAATACAAATACTCTACAGGATTTGTATCTGGAACTGGCTGCCATCTTCTAACCACAACATTTGCAGCTACACCTCCCTGCGTAAACTCAATAGTAACTAATATATCTCCAATAGTACGACCTCCATCTTCTCCTTCAGTAACAAAGCCACCACTAACACCAGATAAATCAGCAAACATTGTTAAAGGTTTTTGTAAAAACTCAAAATCTATATAACTACTCCCATTGGTTACCTGTCTATCTGCTGCAAATAGTACCCAAAGATCATCTAAGTTACTACCTACACCATCTCCATTAGTAAAATGAGCTCCTACATTCTGGATTTCGTTTTTATTGGGAGACGATCCCGCACCCCAAGTGTAGGTTGATGGATCATGGTCTATCTTGTTGGAACTTGTAAAAATAGTAGGATCATTGTTGGTTATGTCGTCTTGATAAAAAAAGCTGTTATCATAAAGCAAACTTAGACCGTCAGGTGCAAAAATCCCACCTGGATCAGCTCCTACTGGGTCACTTGGATCAGCAAAAAACCAATCACCAACAAACTCATAAGTCGGCATTGGTGTTCCCGCAAAAGCGTCTCCATCCACACCAAAACCACCCAAAGGCGTTTGTACAGGAGCTGTTCCTTGTATATTCTGCGAAAACATCACATTAACATTCAACAAAAAAAGCATAAGGATAAAAATTCCTGTGATACTTTTCAATATTTTTTTCGAAATATTCTTTAGAATAAAAGAATAAAGGGGAAAATTTACTTTTTCCCCAAAAAGAGTAAATTTAGACATAATAGATATGTTTAATTAATAATTATGTTTGCACAACACTATTAAGTAGTATAAGAAATAGATAGATTTATCAATTTTTTAAAATTGATATAACATAATATATTAAACATTATAGAAAAGTGGCATTTTGTTGCTATTAACCAATAAAATGCTATAATTAATCGGAAGGAATTTTAACTATATCAAACTTAATAAATTAAAATGTATTTTCCTAATTAGTTTATACTTTTATTTCCCTAATTCGATGATTTTTTAATGGATATTAATAGTAACATAAACGCCCATTGTTTTTAACGATTTTGTTTTATTAATTCCCTGCTAATGGGTATATAATATTTTAACTGTTAAATCACTCTGATAGACCAAAGTGTGTCAAAAAACAATTTATTTAACAATGAGTTTACGGCTTAATATTCCATAATCAGTAGAAATATTTACAAAGTACACACCTTGAGATAAATGAGATACATCCATTTTTCTTAATGAACCATAGTTTGTATCTTTGGAGCTATATACAAGTCTTCCTTCTAAATTGTATAAACTTATATTGTCTATATTGACTGAGGCATTGTTTTTAATATAAACTTCATTTGTAGCCGGGTTAGGAAATATTTTTAATCCATCGCTTAAATAAAAATCATTAGACCCCAGTAATGCACACGACGAATCTGTCATCTCTAATTGACTACACACACTTGCGGTAGTACTTCTTGATTGTACATCGCTTGCTCCTGAAATATCTTCGGGAGTTAAAGTTCTTAAAGATTCTCCACTAGAAATTGAATAATGCATCACCATATTGGTGTCTATTACATGTGCTAATTGATGCCCATGACCCAGCTCATGAACAGCTACAGTTTCAAAATCTATTTCGCCGGCTACCGGAGGGTTAGTACTATAGTTCCAGTTATGATTATCATTAAAAACAATATCCAATTCTTCAACATACCATTGTATTTCACCACTAACAGCACAACCTGCATATCGTGAATAACATTGTCCTAATACACCTGTTGGCAAAGGATTACTAATATCGAAGGTGATAATATTAACATCATCATTAGCAATTGAATTAACACTGGTAGTTGCAGAGGCAATTTCCCAATTAATACCAGTTTCACAGGTCCAATTATTAAATGCTCTTTCAAAAGCTTCTTTTGCTGCTGAAGTAGAAAAGGAGTCATTCATTTCCCAAGTATATCCTCCGTTACCATTAGTATCGATATGCTGTGTTTGATAAGCAATTTCTCCGAATCCAGCATCGTACTCAAAATTAATTTGTGCAAAATCTATAAGCAAATTACTGGAAGATTCTATGGATCCGTTTGACATTGTATTTACCATTATTGTCCCTGTACCTGAATAATCCGGTA
>JAGLKH010000011.1 GCA_023141985.1 Flavobacteriaceae bacterium
TCTTAATTTATGATCCTAACGGAATTTCTCATCATCCTACAAGAACAGATATTAAAATCTATAGAATTGAAGGCGCAAAAATAACTGCCGAAATGGGAAATAAAAAAATATTTAATATGGTAATTTTAGGAGGTTTTTTAAAAGTAAAACCTATTGTTAAAATTGAAAATGTTATCGAAGGTTTAACAAAAGCCCTCTCTGAACGTTACCATCACTTAATTCCATTAAATAAAGATGCCATTACAATGGGAATGAATCGTGTGACACCATTTAAAATTGAGGCACAGGTTTTTTAAAACCAATTTTGTTAAGTTACTCTAAACTTTACGTCTTATAAATAATGAACTCATATTGACTTTTTTTATTAAGGTGAAAAATCAGGCTTTTGTTCTCAGATAAAAACTTTTTTGCACTTCATAGCAGAGTTACGAAGTAATAAAAAGGTGAAATATGAGGACAAAATGTGATTTTGTAGGCAATCATAAAAAGTCAAAATGAGTTCAATACCAACTATAGTATTATGAAACGAGCATGTTAAAATCATTCTCACCTAAGGAAATGATTAATAGCGAACAGCATGTGGCCTCTAAAACAATAAATATAAACTCATGAAAGGACTAATAATTTTTGTATTCTTTTTTAGTATACATACCATTTCATCTCAAGAGATGCATAATTCTAAATTAAACGAAATCTTCACAACATTAAGTGATACTATTCAAGGAGAAAATGGCAGATGGCAATTTATAATCAATGAAGTCGTGTTTGTATGCCTTACAGATACTGAACATAATCGTATGCGTATTATTTCTCCAGTTACAGAATCAGGAAATTTAGACGAAGATCAAAAGACCTTAGCGTTATTAGCCAATTTTCATACTGCTTTAGACGTAAAATATGCCATTTCGGATGATGTTTTATGGTCAGTATTTATTCATCCTTTAAGAGAGCTCACAACAGCTCAGGTAAAAGATGCAGTGAGTCAAGTCTATTATGCTAATATAACTTTTGGAACGTCTTACACAAGTACGGATTTAGTGTTTCCCGGAAAAGCCAAAAAAGAAGCAAAACAAATAAAGAAAAGTAATTTCAAGAAGAAGACTTAGAAAATTAATCTATCTCATAAGGAATTGAGTCTGTTCTTACATAATAGCGCTAAAAGCACATATTGAAGGTTGTTGTAACAATTTCAATAAATCATCGACCTATTATTACAGTCAAAACATAAAAAAAATGATTATTTCTACAACAGATAAAGTACCAAACAAAGAAATTACAGAAATTTTAGGAATCGCAAGAGGAAATAGTGTAAGAGCCCGACACATTGGTAGAGATATTTTCGCAGGTCTAAAAAATATTGTTGGCGGAGAAATTGATGAGTATACAAAATTATTAGATCAATCACGTAAACAAGCCATGCAACGAATGATTAGAGATGCTGAAAAAATGAATGCTGATGCTATCGTTAATATTAGATTTACAACATCTATGGTGATGCAGGCAACTTCAGAAATTCTAGCCTATGGAACTGCTGTTAAACTTTCTTAAAGCAGACTAAAGTGCAACAAAAAAGCTATCTCGATGGGAATTAAGACAGCTTTAATAAAAATGGTTAAGTACAATTTATTTTTAAATGTTTCTTTTTAGTGACATGTAAAACATGTTTACTTTATGTTTCATTTATATATTTTATCAACCTACTATATAATTATCAAAATCCATGCCATTTTCACATTTTTATATCTCAAATAATCTGTATTTTAGTATCTTTCAAAAAAAAGATAGAAACTAATGAGTTGGATTAAAGTCATTCCTTTTGAAGAAGCCACAGGAAAATTAAAGCAAATCTATAACAAGATTAAAGGGCCAAACAATCAAATTGACAATGTGCTTAGCATACATAGTTTGCGTCCACATACGCTAACCGGTCACATGAGTCTTTATAAAAATACTCTGCACCACAGTAATAATACTTTTCCTAACTGGTTTTTAGAGTTATTAGGAACTTATACCAGTTATCTTAATAAATGTGACTACTGCTATAAACATCATTTTACAGGAATGAAACGTTTTTTAAATGATGATAATAAAGCAGATGACCTAAAATTTCATATTGAAAATAATACATTATCTAAAATTCTAAATATTAAAGAATTAGCATTAGTTAATTATACTAAAAAATTAACTATTGAAGCTAGTGTTATTACTGAAGATGATATAATAAAATTGCGACATTTAGGTATTAATGATGGAGAAATATTAGAAGTAAATCAAGTTGTAGCATATTTTAATTATGCCAATAGAACCGTTTTAGGACTAGGTGTAAATACCAACAATGAAATTTTAGGATTATCTCCAAAAAATAAAGATGAAGAATCAGCTTGGAATCATAAATAACATTGCGAGGTAAAAACACCTGGACAGAGAATGTGATAATAATAATTCGTCACTGCGAATTTTACTTTTTCAGTAAAATAGCCTGTACTCAACTCGATTGGGTATGGCAGTCTCATAATTGTTTCACAGATTACCACAGTTGTACCTCCTTCGTAATGACACTAATTAATAATCAAAATTTACAATAAATTATTTAGGTGTACTCAGGCACTTTTCCAATAGCATCTTTAAAATAGTTTCTCATAAATTCAAAATCAGCTTCTTTATCGTCTGTTGGATAAAAAGGTTCCGAAATTTTATTTTCTTTCTTTCCAAAATCTAGTGTCACCATAATTATAGGAACTTTAGCCGCTTTTGCAATATAATAAAACCCTGTTCGCCACTGCCCTACCTTTTTTCTTGTTCCTTCTGGCGACATTGCCATTCTAAATTCATTTCTCCCCTCGAACAACTTTGCAATAGCCTCGACTTTATTTTCTTTGGTATGCCTGTCTATTGGTGCACCTCCAAGAGCTCTAAAAATCCAACCAAAAGGAAAAGTAAACAATTCCTTTTTACCCACGAAATTTGTTTTTAAACCTATAACCTTTCGCAATAAAATGCCTAATGGAAAATCATGCCAGCTTGTATGAGGCACTGCTATAATTACGGCTTTTTTTACACTATCAAAGTCCGAGAAGCCAACAACTTTCCAACCCAAAATTTTAAAATATATAAATTTTGCTAACCAACGCATATTACATTTTTTGGTACAAAGCTTTTAGTTTACCATGAGTAATTCTCTTTTTCCAATCTTTACCTATAGCGTTTTCCCAAAGTGGCTCTAAACTTAGAGCTACATTAATCATTACATCAAACTCGTTATCGCTTAAATTAGCACATAAACCTTTGGGTAGTTCTATATTATGTTCTTTTTTCATTTGCTTAAAAAGCTTTACACCTTCTGGATAAAACTCTTCAAGCTGATCAAATACAATACAATTTCCAATACCATGTTTTGTGCCTAATAAAAAAGACAGCCCATAACTCATAGCATGTGCAATACCTACTTGTGAATATGCAATACTCATTCCGCCATGCCATGAAGCCATCATAAGTTTATCTTGAGCATCTTTTTTTGACAGTTTGTTATCTACAAAAATCTCTTTACACAAATCGAGTGC
The DNA here is from genome assembly GCA_023141985.1 of Flavobacteriaceae bacterium. Taxonomy (GTDB): domain Bacteria; phylum Bacteroidota; class Bacteroidia; order Flavobacteriales; family Flavobacteriaceae; genus PRS1. Next base: position 3,561 of record JAGLKH010000011.1, read on the forward strand.
TTGCTCTCCATAACTTTGACTAAATGCATTTAAATAGGTTCCGTTTAAGGATTCAATACAATGAATATAGCAATCCATACCTGTATAAAACCATTGTGCTTTAGGAACATCTTTCGTTAATTCCGGATCTAAAATTACTTGATCAAAAGGCGTGAAATCACTGTTTATGCCTAATTTTAATTTTGGTCCTGTAAGCACAGTCGTTCTTGAAACTTCGGCTCCTGTTCCAGATATTGTTGGAATACCTACATGATAAATAGCTGCATTTTTTACCAAATCCCAACCCTGATAATCGCTCGTATTACCTTCGTTTGTTAACATTATGGAAACTGCTTTTGCAAGATCTAAAATGGTTCCGCCTCCAATTCCAATAATTCCTGAAGACCTTTCACTTGTTGTTAAAATAATATGTTCAACCAATTCATCAACTTGAGATGTTTTGGGTTCTTCTTTTGCTGAAACATACATAATTATATCATCATAAGACAATGGAATTCTTGAGGTAAGTGAAGACTTACCTCTAAAAACATCGTCCACAAGAAAGATAAAAGGAGCTTTTTCATTCAATCGCTTTGGGGAAAGAATCTCATTTAATTGGTTAAAGCAACCTCTGCCAAAGATTACTCTTGACACCATTGGAAAATTCTTATAACTCATTTAATATATTCATTTTAAAAAATAAAAGTAGTATTATTTTTAGTTTATGCATTTAAATATTTTTAAAATTTTTCTGAAAACATACCAATATAATAACCCTCTGCTAATGCATGATTGACATTAATAGCAACATTCATTATTAAGCTATTGTATACTTTCTCTACTTTACTATTTGTAACATCAAACGGAATAGTTACTTCAAAAGATGAGTCTGCCAACTCGCTAAAATGATTATAATGCTGCTTTCTATCCCAGGTATTTAAATCTGTAATATTCACTTAATTCAATAGTTCTAAAATTTCTCTTAAGCCTTTTACAGTTTTGTAAACTTTTCCATTTGTTTCATCTTCATTAACTTGTTCATGTACCCAAGTTGTATGGTAAGGCACATGAATAGCAAGTGCTTTTATATTTATTAATGGTAAAATATCAGACTTTAACGAATTTCCAATCATTAAAAATTCTGATGGATTAATATCCAAATGATTTAATAATTGAGAATAATTAGCTTCTTTTTTGTCGCTTAAAACTTCTATGTGGTGAAAATATTTAGTTAATCCCGAGTTTTTAAGCTTGCGTTCCTGATCTAATAGATCTCCTTTAGTTGCCATAATTAATCGATATTTTGAAGATAAAGTTTTTAATACTTCCTCTACACCATCTAATAATTCGACAGGCTTATTAATCATTGCTTTGCCAATATTCAAAATTTCAAATATTGCTTTATTAGATACTGAATTATTTGAGATTTCTATTGCCGATTCAACCATAGACAATATAAAACTCTTAATACCATAACCATATATTGCCAGGTTTTCCATTTCTTTTTTAAAGAGTTCCTGGTCTATTTTATTTGCTGTTTCGTAGGCATCTAAAAGTTTAGCGAATTCTAATTCGGCCTCTCTATAATAGGTTTCATTAACCCAAAGTGTATCATCGGCGTCAAAACCAATAACTTTAATGTTTGAATAGTCTATTTCCATAGCTTTTTTGCTCTTTCTAAATCTTCAGGTGTATCTATCTCAACACCCTCGATATTGGTTTCTACCATTTTTATTTTTTTGCCATATTCTAAATAGCGAATACATTCAATTTTTTCTGAAGCTTCAATGTATTGTATTGGCAGATTATAAAAATCTAATAAAGCTTGTTTTCTAAATGCATAAATGCCTTTGTGCTTAAAATACTTTACTCCTGCTTCCTTATCTCTTGGGTACGGAATTGGACTCCTGGAAAAATACAAAGCGAAATCATTCTGATCTACAATTACTTTAACTGTATTTGGGTTACTAATTTCTTCCCAATCTTTAATTTCTACCATTAAAGACGCTAAATCTATCTCTTTTGCATCATCACTTTTAAAAACATTTAGTAATTTTTCAAGGCTTTCTCTTTCGGTAAAAGGCTCGTCACCTTGAACATTAACAACAATATCAACATCTAAATCCTGTACAGCTTCTGCGATACGATCACTTCCGGATTCGTGTTGCTTTTTACTCATTATGGCTTTACCTCCATGGCTTGTAATTTCATTATAAATAATGTCGCTATCTGTAACCACATAAACCTCATCGAACAAATTTGTTGCAACTGTAGCCTCGTAGGTTCTAAGTATTACCGTTTTACCTTCAAGGTCTTGCATGAGTTTTCCCGGAAATCGAAATGCACTATAACGTGCAGGAATCATTGAAATAATTTTCATCTAACAATCTTCTTTCTAAATCAAAAGTACAGCTTTTAAAGAGAATTTGACACAAGGCAAAATAATTTTTTTTAATAACCTGGGATATCATTATTCTTCAAAAAAATCCTCTTTAAAACCTATGAGATACAATTTTTCTTTTGCTCGTGTTACAGCTGTATATAACCAACGCAAATATTCTTTATCAATTCCGCCTGGTAAATAGGGTTGTTCTACAAAAACGGTATTCCACTGTCCTCCTTGTGATTTATGACAGGTCATAGCATACGAGAATTTTACTTGTAATGCATTAAAATATTGATTGTTTTTTACTTTGAGAAACTTTCTGTATTTAGAGGTTTCATTGTCATAATCTTTTAAGACTTCCTGGTAAAGCCTATTAGAATCTTCATAAGGCAATGAAGGTGCTTCAACACTTATAGTGTCTAACATTAACATCGTTTCAAAAGGACGCATTCTTGGATAATCTACCATTCTAACTTTTACTTCGGCAAAGCGAAAGCCATATAACTCCCTAATATGAAATATTTCTAATACTTCAATAATATCACCATTTGCAATAAATCCTGCTTCGGATGTTGGCTTTATCCAAAAATAATTATTTTTTACTACCATTAAATAATCTCCGGCGTTAAGCTCATGATCATTAAACAAGATTCTTGAACGTATTTGTTGATTGTATAAATTTGCACGCTTGTTGGAGCGCACAATTATAGCTGTTTCTTCATTCCCTAAACTGCTGTAGGCATCATTGATGGCATCCATTATCTCGTAACCATCTACCAGGCGCACAATATCTTTAAATCCTTTTAAATTGAATTTAAAACTATCGTAAAACGAATTCTCTATAGACTCTCTTATAGCAGTGGCATTAAATAATATTCCAGAATCTTGTTCTTGCCTCACAACTTCGTCAAGCTCCATTTTAGTCACTTCTTTGTTGTAGTTTAATCTTAAAAGATTTTCGTTTAAAGCTGGACTTAAATCTAATTTTACAGGAGGCAATTGTGCAGTATCTCCAATTAAAAGCAATTTACATTGATGACCTGAATACACATATTGCATGAGATCGTCTAACAAAGAGCCATTTTCAAACAACTTGGATTCTCCGGGGATATCCGGAATCATAGATGCTTCATCTACAATAAAAATAGTTTTTTTATGCTTATTAGGTTGTAACACAAATTTTACGGCTCCACTTTTTTCTTTTTTTGGAAAATATATTTTTTTATGTATAGTAAAAGCTTCTCTTCCAGAATAATTAGACATTACTTTTGCAGCTCTACCAGTAGGCGCCATTAGCACAGCACTTTTTTTAGCCTTCCATAAATTAGTGACTATAGCACCAATAATAGTTGTTTTTCCAGTTCCTGCATATCCTTTTAAAACATAAAGCAGATTTGGTGCGCTGTTTAAAATAAAGTCTGAAAGTTGTTGTAATACAACATCCTGCTTAAGCGTTGGCTCAAATGGAAACTGTTTTTTAGCTAAAGAATAAAATTCTGCTGAATTCATTAAATGGATACGAAAATATAATTAATCAAAGATAAAAATGATTTTTATTAACAATAACTTTCGTGAATAAAAAAAAATTGTAGATTTGCGTAAGACCATATAAATAAATTTAAAAACGCACTATGTTAACATTAATTATTGGAGCTGTTGTAGTAATCTTCCTTACAATTGGTATTGTTAAGGTAATAGATAAATATCTTCCTACAAAATTAAAACCTGTTGTAATGATTGTACTTTGGGTACTTATTGGCTTTTTAGGCTATGCAACCTTTATGTCTGTTTATGGAGAGATCAAATTTAACAAACTTAAAGAAGAACGTTACAAAATTGTTATTGAAAGCTTAAAAGATATTAGAGATGCTGAATTAGCACATAGAACAGTTACAGGTAAATTTCAAGGAAATTGGGATAATCTGGTAAAGTTTATAGATACTGCCCAATTTACAATAACCCAACGAAGAGATTCTACTATTTTAGACAAAGAACTTACAAGACGATATGGTGGTGTTGAAACTTTTAAAGATATTGTCGTCATAGACACATTAGATTTTGTTTCTGTAAAAGATTCATTATTTGGAGCCGATGACAGGTATAAAACCATGATGAATATTCCTGTTGGTAAAGCAGGCGCCAAATTCGAGCTGCAAGCGGGTATTCTTGAACAAAACGGATTTCAAATCCCGGTATTCGAAGTCAAAGCATTAAAATCTATTATTTTAGATGGTGAAGATAAAGACTTGATTATTAAAGAAAATCTAGTGCAATCGGTTGAAGCTGTAAATGGTGATGCTATAAAAGTAGGATCAATGCAAGAAGTAAATACAACTGGAAACTGGCCAAAAAATTATTCAATCGAACAATAATATTACTCATAAAGAATATAATGAATTGTCCATTCAGGTTAGCTTGAGTGGACTTTCTTTTAGTATTTTAAATCCAAACACAAATACGTTTTCCTTTTGCAAAGTTATCAAATTTGAAAAAAAGCTAAACCCCACAGATATATTAGACAAACTTATCCATTGTTTTAATTCAGAAAAAGCACTGCAAGAAAACTTTAAAACAGTTAGAGTAATTCATGAAAACGAGTTATCTACATTTGTGCCAAAAGCGTTGTTTAATGAAGAGCATATGGTAGATTACCTAAAATTTAACACTAAAATTTTAAAGACAGATTACATTACTTACGATGCTGTTTTAGCAAACGATAGCATAAATGTTTATGTACCCTATGTAAATATTAATAATTATATATATGACCGTTTTGGAGAGTTTGAGTTCAAGCACTTTTCTACTATTTTAATAGAAAACATCTTAGCATTAGAAAAACATTCTTCTTCAACTAATATGTATATTAATGTTTGTGAGTCTCATTTTGAAATTATTGTTGTAGAAAACAACCAATTAAAACTATATAATACTTTTGAATATAACACCAAAGAAGATTTTATATACTATATCCTTTTTACTGCAGAACAGCTTCAGCTTAATCCTGAAAAGTTTAAGCTCCTATTAATTGGAGATATAAAAAAGGAAGATGATTTATTCAAGATTACTTTTAACTATGTACGAAATGTTGATATATATACTCCTAAATTCAGCTCCTCTTCAAGTGCGGAAATAAAATCTGATTTGCTCAATAATTTCATTCTTTTAAATAGTTTTTAAATGCGTATAATATCCGGAACATTTAAAGGCAGGAGAATTAATGCTCCAAAAAAACTCCCGGTCCGCCCTACTACAGATATGGCAAAAGAAGCGCTCTTCAATATTTTAAACAACCTATACTATTTCGATGATATTTCGGTTTTAGATTTGTTTGCTGGCACAGGAAGTATAAGCTATGAATTTGCTTCAAGAGGCGCTAAACAAATCACTGCTGTAGATCAGGATTTTGGTTGTATAAAGTTCATTAATAAAACCGCTGAAGCCTTTAAAATGGATATACAAACCATTAAAAGTGATGTGTTTAAGTTTTTAGAAAAATCAAAACTAAAAGCAAATATTATTTTTGCCGATCCACCTTATGCATTTACAGAAGAGCAATTTTCAAGAATTCCAATGCTTATTTTTCAAAATAATCTGTTAGAAGATAATGGAATTTTAATTATAGAACATTCTAAGCATACCAACTTATCGAACCTTAAACATTTTAGTTACTCCAAACCCTATGGAGGCAGTGTGTTTAGTTTTTTTGAATAAGTGCAAACCGCCAAATATATGTTGGCTATTTTTTTTATTCCCCTTTTTTTAGTAATTTTCAAGTCGAATTTAGCCCTATCTCATTTCCTTGTACTCCAATTTGCAGGTTATTAACTTGCTCTAAATTTATTTTTTCATGCTTATTTTATGGTTTAATATTAATATTAATCACTAAAACAATAATACTTATGAAAAAATTAATTTTATTAGGATTAACAATTATCCTCTTTACATCATGCCAGCAAACTGAGCAACGATATTTTGATGAATCTGCCGAAATTGAA
>JAGLKH010000110.1 GCA_023141985.1 Flavobacteriaceae bacterium
AAAAGAGGAGTTATTTCCTTAACTTATATCTACGGAATAGGTAGAAGTAGAGCTAAACAAATATTGGAAACTGCTAAAGTAGATGAAGGTATAAAAGTTTCAGATTGGACTGATAATGATATCAGTAAAATTCGTGAGGCTGTAGGTACTTTTACTATAGAGGGAGAGCTACGTTCAGAAACACAATTAAACATTAAGCGATTAATGGATATTGGTTGTTATAGAGGTATTCGTCATAGAGTAGGACTTCCTTTAAGAGGACAGCGTACAAAAAATAATTCTAGAACGAGAAAAGGAAGAAGAAAAACTGTTGCTAATAAGAAAAAAGTAACTAAATAATAATTAGTAATATGGCAAAGTCAAGTACTAAAAAACGTAAAGTTATAGTAGAATCTGTTGGACAAGCACACATCACAGCTTCGTTTAACAATATTATAATTTCACTTACCAATAAAAAAGGTGATGTAATTTCATGGTCATCTGCCGGTAAAATGGGATTTAGAGGATCTAAGAAGAACACGCCTTATGCTGCTCAACTGGCAGCTGAGGATGCTTTAGGCATAGCTAGAGAGGCTGGTTTAAAGAAAGTAAAAGTATATGTTAAGGGTCCTGGAAATGGCAGAGAATCTGCTATTAGATCAATTCATAATGGTGGTATTGAAGTTACAGAAATTATTGATGTAACACCAACACCACATAATGGATGCAGACCTCCAAAACGTAGAAGAGTTTAATTAATAAGTATAAACAGGAGATCAACGATTATCGAAGGATAAGCATAAGACCTTAATTCATAATCACTCTTAAAACAAATTTAAAATGGCAAGATATACTGGTCCTAAAACTAAAATAGCACGTAAATTCGGAGAAGCTATTTTTGGAGAAGATAAATCTTTTGAAAAAAGAAACTATCCTCCAGGTCAACACGGAAACACAAGAAGACGTGGAAAAAAATCTGAATACGCTATCCAACTAATGGAAAAGCAAAAAGCTAAATACACTTACGGTGTTTTAGAGCGTCAATTTAGGAACATGTTTAAAAAAGCAACAGCTGCTAGTGGAATTACTGGTGAAGTGTTGTTGCAATTATGTGAATCTAGATTAGACAATGTTGTATATAGAATGGGGATTTCACCATCACGAAGTGGTGCAAGACAATTAGTTTCGCATAGACATATTACTGTAAATGGTAAATTAGTAAACATTCCTTCTTATTCATTAAAAGCAGGCGATGTAGTTGCTGTTAGAGAAAAATCTAAATCACTTGAAACTATTGATAGATCACTTTCAAATTCAAGTCATGTTTACGAATGGATTACATGGAATGATGATACTAAAGAAGGAACTTATGTGTCTATTCCAGCAAGAATTCAAATTCCTGAAAACATTAATGAACAATTCATCGTCGAATTATATTCTAAATAATAACTGATACAATAAAGCAATATGGCAATTTTAAATTTTCAAAAGCCCGACAAAGTAATCTTAATTGATTCAACCGATTTTGAAGGTAAATTCGAATTTAGACCTTTAGAGCCTGGTTATGGTTTAACTGTAGGAAATGCTTTGAGAAGAGTTTTATTATCTTCTTTAGAAGGATTTGCAATTACATCGGTTAGAATAGAAGGCGTAGAGCACGAATTTTCTACAATTACGGGTGTAGTCGAAGACGTTACAGAATTAATTCTAAATCTAAAACAAGTTCGTTTTAAACGTCAAATAGATGAAGTTGATAACGAATCGGTATCAATTTCTATTTCTGGTCAAGAACAAATAACAGCAGGTGATTTTCAGAAATTTATTTCGGGATTCCAAGTACTAAACTCAGATCTTGTTATCTGTAATTTAGACCCTAAAGTAAGTATTAACATGGAAATTACTATCGAAAAAGGTAGAGGTTATGTTCCTGCTGAAGAAAATAAGAAGTCTACTGCACCATTAGGTACGATCTTTACAGATTCTATATATACACCAATAAAAAATGTGAAATATAGTGTTGAGAATTATCGTGTAGAACAAAAGACAGATTACGAAAAATTAGTTTTCGAAATTATTACTGATGGATCTATTGTACCTCAAGAGGCATTGACTGAGGCAGCTAAAATTTTAATTCATCATTTCATGTTATTTTCTGATGAGAGAATAACACTAGAAGCAGACGAAATTGCGCAAACCGAAACTTATGATGAAGAATCACTCCATATGAGACAGTTATTGAAAACTAAACTTATAGATATGGATCTTTCAGTTCGTGCATTAAATTGTTTAAAAGCTGCAGAGGTTGACACCTTAGGTGATTTAGTGTCGTTTAATAAAAATGACCTAATGAAGTTCCGTAATTTTGGTAAAAAATCTTTAACAGAGCTTGAAGAGCTTGTAAATGTTAAAGGGCTTAACTTCGGGATGGATTTAAGTAAATATAAATTAGATAAAGA
>JAGLKH010000111.1 GCA_023141985.1 Flavobacteriaceae bacterium
ATATTTTTATGTTTGTTTTCATTCAATTATAGCCTCTTAATAAGTGTTATTTTAAGTTATTGAAAATTCAGCTATTTACCCCTTTAGCATCTGCAATTAATGATTTATTTTATAAATTTAATTCTAATTAACTTAGGGAAATAAATATTTTCATTTTGTATTAGTTCATTAAAATCACCATTGTTTACATTGTAAGTAACCAAAATACCATCGGCAGTAATTTCAGGATGAGCATTTGCTGAATAGACAAAATCCTCTTTATTATAAAGATGTGGTTTGTAAAATATAACGGGGTCTGTCCATGGTCCTTCAGGTCTTTGGGCAAGTCTATATCCTAGTGAAGCATCTCCCCAGCCGTATGTTTGAATTTGCACATATTGTTGGATATCTTCTTGAAAGTGAACAGAAAACTCTGTTTGTCCAATAAAAAGATGTGATGGCACTGGATATTGCTTCTCTCTTATTACCCAATTACCTTCAACCCACCATGCTAATTCTGAGATATCACCTTCTATTATTTTATTAATTGGTAATCTTAACAAATAGACTTCATGAGAAGAAGGTTCTTTGACGCCATAGGTATAAATAAAGTCTGCATCTTTTAAAACTGAAGATGTTCCAATAATAACCCCAAAAGTTTCAGTTCCTTTAATATAATTTATATTCCAATTAAGAGGAGAGTCAAATGGATTATCAATTAGAGCAATGTGCCAACCTATCGCCTCAAATCCAATACCTGTTTCTGTCCTCTTTTCCTCAAATAGGAATATAATCAGCTTATCACCAATAAGAGATCCATGACCTGTCCATAACCATGTTTCTCCTGGAAGTTCAAAGAATGATTTAGGGTCTTTTTGCTTTCCTCCATAATAAAAAGATAGTTTTGCGTTATCCAATGTATAGCCTTCTTGAATAGCAATACTATTATTTATCATTTTTGAATTAATTCGTTTCCCAGTGCCTTGGGTATCAATAAATGTGTCACTGAATAGCCATAGAATTTTTCCGTTGCCTAAATCGATTGAAGCTGCACCATCTGCACCTAGCCAGATTTTATCTTTTGAAAAAAATGAATTGTCAACCTCAAACACCACCATTTTAAAATTGTTAGTTTCAACAATGAACTGTCCATATAATGGGCTGATAATTATAAAACAAAATATGATTTTTAAACTTTCCATAAGAGTACTAAAGAGTCAATATTACACGGCTTAGGCATTGCATAACTATGCGATTAAAACAGGTATCCAATGCCTATTTGAAATCCACTTAGCTTTAAAGATGCATCAAATTCATTATCTTCAGCCAAGTCTGATATCCCTAAATCATATCTGGCTTCCACCAAAAATTTCTCTGAAATATTATATGATAGTCCTAAATCTACACCAAGATTAAACGACTTCACACCTTCTTCTTTATCTAAGATGAAACCAAAACTTGGGCCTGCTAACAGGCTAAATTTATCCGACAAACCAATTTCAGCTAAAACAGGGACTTGGATTTGATCTAAATCTTTTATGTTTAAATAATCAACTTCAGGTCTAATATCGAATTTTTCAGATACATTAAATTTAGAGAATAATCCAATGTAAAATCCTGTTTCATTTTCACTTACCGATAATCCATCAAATTTTGCTGTAGCTGTTGCAAAATCAATACCGGCTCTAATTCCAAAACTTTGAGCGTTTAGGCATATACTACTTGCAGTAATTATTACTACTAAAACTAATTTTTTCATTATAATAAGATTTAAGTTAATATTTATTGTTTACTACTATAAAGTAATTTGATTTTATTTAGATTAATAAAAAAAATCGTCGAACAATGTATTGGTATAGACAAACAATAGGATTACACCGACATTATAACCATTCATTAATGAACCCTAGATAGAAAGCACAATCATCCTGTATTTTGATAGTGTGAAAAAATATAAGCAATTAGTGAGAAATGCTTAAATATAAGTTCAGGACTTATTCAGAGATTTTAAAAATTCGCTTTTGAATTTTTGACCTATAGGGACAAGATGTTTGCTTATTGATATTCTGTTACCGTTAATAGTGTCTATTTTATCTAAATTGACTGCAAATGATTTGTGAGTGCGAAAAAATAGATTCTTGGGTAATTGATTAAAAATATTGGTGAAAGTACTGTTTGTAAGGATAAATTTATCTTCTATATGTACTTTTACATAATCTCCATAAGCCTCTATAAACAAAATATCGTTTGTTGTTATTTTATGAGTTATTTTGTTCGCTTTAATTAGTATATAATCAATGTTATTTGTTTTGTTATTTGAATGTTTTTTTTCGACAACTTTATTTACAGCTGTAAAAAAACGATCAAAAGAAAATGGTTTTAGTAAATAATCTGTTGCGTTTACTTCAAACCCATCAATAGCATGTTGTGAATAAGCTGTTGTAAAAATTACATCAGGTGGGTTTTGCAGTGATTTATAAAAAGTCAAACCAGAAATTTTTGGCATGTTTATATCTAAAAACAACAAGTCAATATGATTTTTGTTTAGTTCTTTAAGTGCTTCTATTGCATTATTACAAATTCCCGATAACTCTAAAAAATCGACATTTTCTATAAAATTTTCTAGCACACTTTGTGAAGAAGGTTCATCATCTATAATTAAGCATCTAATTTTCATTATTAAATAATTTTAAAACAACTACAAAGGTGTTTTTAGATTTAGATATAGTAAACTCATGTTTATTTGGATAAACAATTTCAAGATTTCTTTTAATGTTTACTATGCCAACCCCAGAGTAGTCGTTATCTTTATTTAAGAGTTCTTCAACATAATTATTCTCAATATAAAATGTAATTTCATCATCTTTCTGGGTTAAATTTATATTAATAAAAATATCAACTATGTTGCCTTTAATCCCATATTTAAAGCTGTTTTCCAGTAAAGGTAATAATAACATAGGGTAAATTGTATAATCGTCATTAATAACATTATATGAGAATTTTATTTTCTCTGATTCCCGATGTCTAAACTTTTGAAATTCAATATAATTATTTAATAACTTAATTTCATCTTTTAACGTTACTTGGGGCGTGCTAGCGTCATAAATAACGTATCGTAAAACATCAGATAATTTTACAATAGCATCTTTAGTTTCTTCTTTTTTTTCTATGGCTAAAGCATATATTACATTAAGTGAGTTGAAGAGGAAATGGGGGTTTATTTGAGATCGTAAAGACGATAATTGTGCCTGAATTTGTTGGTTCTTAATTTTTAATTCTTGCTTTTCCTTTTTATTAAAATAAAACCAGTCTTCAGCTAGTTTTATTAAAGTTGTAACTACTAAAAAAATAGTGAAAAAAGTAATTAATTTTGTATTGGAATGATACGATATAAAGTAATAATCTGGAAATAGATAATCAATAAAATAATTAAAAAACCAAATATTTAATTGTGTGAAAACAACAATATTTAAAGTAAAAATAATTAAAAATAAATAGTACTTTTCTTTTTTTAATAAAAAGGGAATAAAAATGTATAAATTTAATACCACTGGAACTATAATAGTGATTATAAAACTACTAGTATATATATAATCAATGGTTTTTGGAATTTTGTTCTCCGAAAAGTTTAATAGCAATACTATAAAAGTAATGACCCACAAAACAACATTAAATAATATGGGATTATGATTGTTTTCAACTAATATAGAATCCTTATTTTTCATCAACTCTTATTAAATTAAACTCTATATCGGTTTTCCACTTATCTTCATCTTTAGAATTCATATACTTTTTTATGAATTTCTCTAATTCATCAGACGAGGCAGTTAATAATGTAGTTTCATTAAATCCCACTTTTTCGTGTTTAATTTTAATTTTATTTTCTTTTAAAAGCTCCTCTAACTTTTCTGAAGAGAACCATTTAACACTTATTTCATTGGGTGAGATAATATCTACTTTTGCTAAAGTATGTGTTTCTATTAAATGCATTTTATACATATTATTATCATTAAATCCATCACTTTCTTTATTTTCAATTGGAGTGAAATCAAGAAATAATTGATTGTTAATTTTAAAAGGGATTGCCAAAAAAAGTGTTGTTGTACTATCTTTTTCTAAATAAACTATATACCCTTTTTTATATTTATTGAATAAATCTAATTCGTCATCATTTAATTCAGTAGAATTTTTCTTTTCACTTTCTTTTAAAAAGGCTTCTTGATAAGGGAGTACATCCCAATTATCATTATTAGCATCTTTCCAATCACCAATAATTTTATTTTCAAAATAAATAGAATTTAATGTATAAAAAGGAAATAACGATTTTACAACACAACCATTTATTATTAAAAACACTAACGATAAAACAATGAATCTGGGTTTGAAAGTTTTCATGATATTCAAATTTAATTATTTAATATCAAAAGAAAATGAATGTTGTAAAGAATACAATAAATTTCGTTAAACAAAGTGTAACACTCGACAAATAAGTAAAAAATCTCCCAAAGAAAGTGTGAATACGTCAGACTTTCATGAACTAAATTAGTAAAAAAGGTTCTGTCGCATCTAAGTTATCAAAAAAACTAAACATCTATCTTTACCTTTAAAAAGAGATGTTCAAAGGTCATTGTTTTCCTAAAGCTATCATATTACAAGCAGTTTATTTCAAACTAAGATTTAGCCTTAGCTATAGAGATGTAGAAGAACTCTTGTCTATAAGAGGCGTTAAAGTCGATAATGCAACTATTCAACGTTGGGTATTTAAATTTACTCCCCTGGTTGAACAACAATTTAATGAACGCAAGAAAGCAGTAGGGAAAAGATGGCGTATGGATGTGACCTATATCAAAGTAAAAGGTCAATGGCAGTATTTATATAGAGCAGTGGATAAGCAAGGGAATACAGTTGACTTCCTCTTAACAAAAAGAAGACAGCGTATATCGGCTCATAAATTATTAATCAAAGCTATACAGAATAATGGCAAGCAGAACTTATAAACATAGATAAGAGTGGAGCCAATACCTCTGTAATTAAAGTATATAACAAACAAAATTTTTATAAGATAAAAATAAGGCAGTGCAAGTACTTGAATAATATTGTAGAACAAGACCATCGAATGATAAAGTGGCGAATAGTACAGGGTTTGGGGTTTAAGGAATTTGAATCTGCAAAGAGGACAATTGCAGGAATAGAGCTGGTTAGAATGTTACAGAAAAACCAACTGTTAAATCCAAAGAGTTCAACCTATAAATCATTTATCTCATTGGTGGCTTAAATCAGTGGTGTTAGTCTTAGTTTTATAATTATTCTTAACAGATGCGACAGAACCCGCATAATGATATATATCATTTCATTTTTCACTTGTATTCATCAACTTTATAAAGAATTAAAAACCTTAATATCATGGCACTAAATTTTAATCAATTTGCAGCAGAAGCCAATACCTTTTTAAAGGAGTATACTAAAGAAATAAATCTTGTTAATGATACTGAAAAAGCCGGACGCATACTGTCTTCTATACTTCATGGTTTACGAGAAGTAATTTCATTAGAGGAATCGTTACAACTAATTGCTCAATTTCCTATGTTTTTAAAAGCTGTTTATGTCAATGGATGGACATCACGTAAAAAAGAGAAAGTTAAAAACATGACTGAATTCATTGATTTGGTTAGACAGTTTGATGGAGTAACTTCTGTACATGATTTTCCATCTGACGAAGTTGCAGAGAATTATATTGATGTCACATTTATAATGTTGCGTAAATACATTTCTTTAGGGGAACTAGAAGATATTAGAACAGAACTTCCTAAAGGTTTAAAATCTATGGTATATCATAACATTATGTTTTAAAACTTTGGAAAATCAGACATAAGGATTTGAAGCTAAAATTCGGTTAATAGAGATATTCAGAATCCGAAGAAATTACAGATTTAACTTTGTTTTCAGCTTCTAAATCGAGTAAATATATTACTGAATCAACTCATATTATTTATTCACAGCTTTAAACTGAGTTTCCAAAGAAACATTAAAAAAAGATTCTAATTCTTTCACACTTTTTTATAAAATGCTGTCTCTGGTGGCAAGCTAAAATTATTCCAAAATATTGGATTATATGTTACTTCCACATCACCCATATCCTTTCCAAATCCACCAAAATCTTTCACCAAAATCTTTTCTTTGTCTGTTTCAAGACCTAAAACAAAAGCCTCATGCCTATAAGACACTTTTATCTCATTTGAGTTTGTTTTCAAGTGCTTTTAGAACAAAAGCCTAATTTTCGCCTTAATAAAAAAAGTCAAGTTGAGTTCATAATCTATATTAAATCTCTTATAATTTTTGCAGCTATTTCTGCAGTAATATCTCTTTGAGGCGAGCCAAACATTTCATATCCTACCATAAACTTTTTTACTGTTGCGCTTCTTAATAATGGTGGATAAAAACTCATGTGCCAATGCCAATAATTATTGTTCTCCCCATTTGTTGGCGCCTGATGTATTCCGCTGGAGTAGGGGAATGAGCAGTTAAAAATTTTATCGTAAGTTTTTGTTATTACCGCTATTGCTTCGGCAAATTCTTTTGTTTCATCTTTTGATAAAACAATAATATTTTTTTGTGCTTTTTTTGGAATAATCATAGTTTCGAACGGCCAAACAGCCCAAAAAGGCACTAATACTACAAAATGATTGTTTTCAAAAATGATGCGCTCCCCAATTTTTAATTCTTGATTCACATAATCTTCAAGAAGTGTTTTATTGTTTTTTTGAAAATATGCCTTTTGTGTAGCATCCTTTTTTACAACTTCGTTAGGTAATGAAGACTGACTCCAAATTTGCCCATGAGGATGCGGATTGCTACAGCCCATTACAGCGCCTTTATTTTCAAATATTTGAACGTAATTTATATGTTCTTTTTCACCAAGTGTTCTGTATTCATTTTGCCAGGCAATAATTACTTTTTGAATGTTTTTAACAGACATTTCTGCCAAACTTTTTGAATGATCCGGACTGAAACAAATTACTTTACACACGCCCTGTTCGCTTTGAGCTATAAGTAAATTGTCTTCTAACTTAAACGATTTAGAATCGTATTGTAGTGCTGCAAAATCATTGGGAAACACAAATACATCTTCGTAATTTGGGTTTATTTCACCATTAGCTCTTATATTTCCAGGGCATAAATAACAGCTTTCATCGTGTGATGGCCTTTTTTTATCTGAGACGCTTTCATTTTGACCTTGCCATGGTCTTTTAGCTCTATGAGGGGATACTAAGACCCATTCACCAGATAAAATATTATATCGTTTATGTGTATAATTTTGCAGGTCTGTTTTCATTATAATGCTTAACTAAATGCGTTCCGTCGGACAGATTTACCAGATAAACCGAACACTCTTTGTTGAATTTTTCTTTGTATTTCTCTGTAACATGCGTAATGAAATTCTTTGTTTCAGATTTAGCGATTACATTTATAGTACAGCCTCCAAAACCACCACCCATCATTCTAGCTCCAACAACATGACTGTTTTCTTTTGCTCTATCAACCAAAAAATCAAGCTCATCGCAACTCACTTTATATTGATGCTGTAATCCATTATGAGAGCTATATATTAATTTGCCTAATTCTATTATATCCTCATTTTCTATAGCTTTTACCGCTTTTTGAGTTCTTTCAATTTCTTGAATTACATATAATGCTTTCTGATAATCATCCTCTGATATCTGATCTTTTATTTTTAATAAATCTTCCTCATTTGCATCTCTAAGAGATTTTTTTTCTAATATGGAAGATACTTTTTCACAGGTTGCCCGTCTTTCATTATATGCACTTTCTGATAAACTATGCTTTACATTTGTATTTATAAGAACCAATTCAAAATCTTTGAAATCGATATAAATAGGTTTTGCTTCAACTGTTCTGCAATCAAGAAACAGCAAGTGGTTCTCTTTTCCAAACATGCTTGAGTACTGATCCATAATTCCGCATTTTACGCCGACGAAATTATGTTCTGCTTTTTGTGAAATAAAAATCATTTCTCTCTTGGTTAAACCCAGTTGAAACACCTCATTTAAGCCAAATACAATACCATTTTCTAATGCTGCCGAAGAAGAAAGCCCAGCTCCCCCCGGAATATCACCACCAAATACCACATTGAACGGCTTAAGATTGATACCTTTTTTTTGTAATTCAGAGATTACACCAAGTACATAATTTTTCCAGGATCCGTTTGGTGCTTTCTCAATGTTATTTAAATGAAACTGATAAGTTTCATCCTTATTATAAGCGTAAATAGAACACAATTCTGATTTGCTTTTTTGTATTGCTGCAACAATATACTTGTCTATAGCACCCGGAAATACAAAACCTTCGTTATAATCGGTATGTTCTCCTATTATATTTATTCTACCAGGAGAAAAAACCACAATAGGTTTTGTTTTAAACTTATCTATAAACAAGGATACTATTTTATATTCTAAAGAATTCTTCATGTTTTTCAAAACTATTTCTGTATCAAATATTTTTAAACAATTTAAATTACTTTGTTGAAATTATGA
>JAGLKH010000112.1 GCA_023141985.1 Flavobacteriaceae bacterium
CCTAATGTCAATTTAGCAACCAAAACTGCACCTGCTTTTTCCAGCTTTTTAATTACAGTTGCCGTATAATCTAATTGTTGATCTTTATATGCCATGGCACCCCAGGTAGTTTTATATTCTGCTACAGCCAGCAAGTCTTTTGCTCCATAAGGAATACCATGCAATGGTCCACGATAGATCCCTTTTTGTAATTCATCATCAGCATGTTTGGCTTGTGCTAGTGCCAAAGAATCAGTAATTGTTATAACGCATTCCAATACGTCTCCATACTTTCTCAAACGATCTATAAAAAATTGAGTAAGCTCTACAGAAGTAATCTTCTTATTTTTTATTAAAGATGAAAGTTGATGTACCGGATAGAAAGCCAAATCAGATTTATTTATGGGTAATTTGATATTTGGTTCTAACTCCCAATTAATATCAATTTGTTTGTCAGGAATTATTTGAGTATTTAAAGGTGGAAAAAAAACCAGACTGTATGATAAATTATTTGCGATAGATATTTCATGAATTTTCTTGAACTTGTTCTTCACATCAATTACAGATGTTCTCATTGAGTCTAATTCGGATGTTCTAAATGAAAGGTCAACAAGATCCAATGCAATAGAAATGGAATCATTTGACTGTGCATATACAAATACCATCAGCATAGATAAGGATAAAGTAAGTATTAGGTTTTTCATTTAGATCAAGTTTAAAAAATAGCCATCAACGTATGGTAAAATACAACAGTGTATTTATTCTTTAAATATAGCAAATAATACACAATACAAACTACATAAGATCATTATTGAAAGATTATACAGAGGAAGGTTAGTTTAGAAATAGAGAGGATGACGGGAAGGGCCTAGAATAGTTAATTTAGAAAAATATAAACCATTATGAAACATTCAATTATTTATCAAACTAATTAAGGAGCAAATATAATAATACTCCCTTTTTTAATGAGATTATTTGGAATAATGGTTAGCAAAATGTATTTATATTTTGCGTTAAAAAATAGAGGTTAGCTTATATATTGTGTTAAAAAATTATGAAGTTCTTAATAACAAAAAAAACATTTTGTTTTTAAAAAAAAAATCAAGAGTTTTATAAAAAACTAACTAATTTAATTTAAAATGAAACAAAAAATTATGTTTTTATTAGCGATTTTAATGTCGCTTATGGTACAGATTTCATTTGCTCAAGAGCGAACTGTATCTGGAACAGTTACTTCAGTCGGGGATGGTATACCAATTCCTGGTGTGAATGTTATTGTAAAAGGCACCACTAGAGGAGCTCAAACAGACTTTGATGGTCTTTATTCACTATCAGTGAGTACCGGAGAAGTCCTGGTTTTCTCTTTTATGGGCTTAAAAGAAGTTGAAATTGTCGTAAATAGCTCAGACAAAATAGATGTAGCTATGGAAGAGGATCTCGCTACTTTAGAAGAAGTGGTTATAACAGGTTATAGCACTTTTAAAAGATCTGAAGTTACAGGTTCTGCTGTGCAACTTAAGTCGGAGAAAATATCCGATATTTTAGTAACTAGTGTCGATCAAGCCTTACAGGGTAAAGTTGCAGGCCTTACTGTGAGTATGAACTCAGGAACACCTGGATCTACTTCACAAATTAGGATTCGTGGTATTAGCTCTATCACTGCAGGTAACGAACCATTATTTGTTATTGATGGAGTACCAATTAGTAATGGTAATATTTCTAATTCTGGTGCCACATCATTTTTCTCGAATTTAGCTGCATTTGATAACAATAATATTGAATCGATTACGGTATTGAAAGATGCATCTGCAACTGCACAATATGGGGCAAGAGGTTCTAATGGTGTTATTCTTATTACTACTAAAAAAGGGAAACAAGGAAAGACAACATTCTCATTTAGTTCTTCTTATGGAACACAAAATGATGCTATAGATGGGCCAAATCCATTAACTGCTGCAAACCGTTTAGAACTTGCATCTGAAGCTTATTTCAATGATGGAATATTTGCAACTGAGTCAGAGGCAGAAGCTTATCTATTAGGTAATAATCCTTTTTTAAGTTGGGATGAGGCAGGAAGACCAGAAGCAAATTGGAAAGAGATCATCAGGAATAGGGATGCTGTTATTCAACAGTATAGTTTTTCTGCTACTGGAGGTAGTGAAGGCTATTCTTTTTATACCTCTTTGGGCTATATGAAGCAAGAGGGAACTGTAATTGGCTCTGAATTTGAAAGAATTAATGGCGATATTAACTTTAATGTAGACCTTACTCCTAAATTAAAATTTTCTACTAGTAATACAGTAGCCTATAATTATCAGGATGCATTCTTAGAAAGAAGTGCTTATTTTGAAGGCGCTAGATCATCAATTTTCTTTTTGTCACCTTTAAATCAACCTTATAATGATGATGGTGAGTTTAATGAATTTGGAGGGTCTCTTCCAAACCCATTGTACATTTCTAAATATAATATTGATGATAATAAACTTACAAGAATAAGATCAAACAACCAATTATCTTGGGATATAGGTAATGGGTTTAAATTTAGCTCGCTTTTTGCTGTTGATTATCAAGTTTATCACCAAAGAGGTTACTCAAACAGAAATTATGGCTATGGAGCTGGTACAGATGGTGATGCAGGACAGTATCACCGTAATACAGTAGATTATACCTTCCAAAATCAATTAAATTATAATTTTGATCTTGGGGATGATCATGAGTTTGATGTTATGCTTCTTCAAGAATATCAATCAAATAGACGTTACTACCTTGGTGCTTATGGTGAAAACTTTGCAGATGACGGATTATATAATTTAGATTCAACAGGTAGTCCTATATTTATTACTTCAAATTTTTCCGACTATTACTTAGGAGCATATATGGCTACGGTACACTATAGTGGTTTTGGAGCAAAATATGTTTTCGATGCAAGTTATAGATATGAAGGTAACTCTAGATTTCATCCAGATCAAAGATGGGGTGGTTTCTGGGCTATTGGTTCTGCTTGGAATATACACAAAGAAGATTTTATGGCCGATGTAAGTTGGGTTAATAGTTTAAAGCTAAGAGTTGCGTATGGTATTACTGGTAATGCCAATATTGGACTTAATCAATACCAATCATTATTTTCTTATGGTGTAGATTATACTGGAGAAGGTGCTCAAGTTGTTAATACCTTTGGTAATAACGATTTAACCTGGGAAAAATCGGCAACCCTTGATATAGGAGTAGATTTTGGATTATTTAATGGTATTGTTAATGGTACCGTGAATTATTTCAATAGAGAATCTACCGATTTATTATTAAATGTACCATTATCCCTTACTACTGGTTTTGCTAGCCAAGTTCAAAATATTGGAGAATTGACCAATAAAGGTGTTGAAGTAGAATTGAATTTCAATGTTATTCGTTCAGATGATATGAATTTATCTATAGGCGGTAATTTAGGTACAGTTGATAATGAAATAACAAAACTTCCACTAGATCCTAATGGTGAAGAAAGAACTATTACAACAACCATTACAAGAATTGAAACCGGACATCCGGTAAGAGGATGGTACATGCCAACATGGGCAGGTGTTAATCCAGATACTGGATTGGAAGAGTATTTTGTAAATGGCGTAGATGGAGAAAAAACAACTAGTTTTAATGATGCCGAAGCAGTTTGGCAAGGAGCTAATGCTGTACCTACTTTAACAGCGGGGTTAAATTTACATTTCGATTACAAAGGATTTTATGTGGATGCAAATGGATATTA
>JAGLKH010000113.1 GCA_023141985.1 Flavobacteriaceae bacterium
CTCACAAAATAAGGTTGCATTAAAAATTGACTTAAAATATACAAGGCAGACCCTGAAACAACAGCTATTTTAGCCGCAATTGCAGGAATTTTTTTGGTTAAATATCCTACTACAATAATTGTTAATATTGGGATGCTATAAATGCCATTTACTTCTTGCAAATAGTCAAATAAACTTCCTGCATTGGCAATTAAAGGAGCAATAAACATCGCCGCAATTGCCAATATAATTCCAAATATTTTTCCATATTTAACAACTGTTTTTTCGTCTGCATCCTTATTTATATGTTGTTTGTAAACATCTATTCCGAATAATGTCACAGAACTATTTAACACACTATTAAATGAACTTAAGATAGCACCAAACAATACTGCTGCAAAAAACCCTAAAAGAGCTGTAGGAAGAACTCTATTAACAAGCATTGGATAAGCCTCATCTCCATTTTCTAAGCCTCCATCAAACAAATGAAACGCAATAATACCAGGCAGTACAACAATAAGAGGTCCTAATATCTTGATAAAGGATGCTAATAACAATCCTTTTTGACCCTCTTTCAAATTTTTTGCGCCTAAGGCTCTTTGAATAATTTGCTGATTTGTTCCCCAATAAAATAATTGCACTAACATCATTCCTGTAAAAATGGTGTAAAATGGAACGGGGTCTGTTCGCCCTCCCATCGATTTAAACTTTTCAGGATTTTCAGTGGTTAATGTTGAAATACCTTCCAAAATGCTTCCATCTCCAATAGCCATTAATCCAAAAACAGGAATCAATATTCCACCAATTAATAATCCAATGGCGTTGATTGAATCGGAAACCGCAACGGCTTTAAGCCCACCAAAAACGGCATAAATGGCTCCAATAATTCCAATTCCCCATACACAAATCCAAATAGATTGCGTATGCGTTACATTCAATAATTCTGGAATATTAAACATTCCGCTAATTGCTAAAGATCCTGAATACAAAATAACAGGTAATAATACCACTACATAACCTGTTAAAAATAATACAGAGGTTAATGTTTTTGTGGTGACATCAAATCTTTTCGCTAAAAATTGAGGGACTGTTGTTAATCCTCCTTTTAAATACCTGGGTAATAAGAACATTGCTGTTACTACCATGGCAATAGCTGCAAGTGATTCCCAAGCCATCACCGATAATCCATTGGCATAAGCCGAACCATTTAGTCCAACAATTTGCTCTGTTGACAGGTTTGTAAGTAATAATGATCCTGCAATAACACCGGCTGTTAAACTTCTTCCTCCAAGAAAATAGCCATCGGAAGAAGCTTCATCAGTTTTTCGAGTTGCCAGATATGAAATAAGTCCTACTAAAAGCGTAAACCCTACAAAAGAAATAATATTAAGCATTATATAAAAATTTAGAAATTAATGTATCAATTTATAACAAAGGTCTTCTTTTCAGCACCAATGCCTTTTAAAGTTAGAGACTTCCACCCTTTTGGTAAAATAGGGGTTACCTGAATTATCCCTTCTTCAGTTAAATGTAATCCTCCAAAACCAAACAATATAGTTTGTAACATACCTCCGGCACCAGTTACAAAATAGGGATTATTACTAGTGGCTGCTTCTGACAATGCGCCAAAAGGAGGGCGTTTATTAGGCTCGTAACTTTCTTTAAACAGACTAAATGCTTTTTCGGCATTACCGAGTCTTGCATAAATTACTGCAAAAATCGATTTACCCATAGCAGGACCTTCAACAGCAAGTTTTTCTTCATAGTATTTTAAATCTTTGAGTAACTCATCTCCTTTTACGATGTTTAGTGGATAAGATAATAAGTTCGCATCAGCTTGTTTTATAATGTCTCCATCGTACTTACTGTGTTCCATAGTAGTGCCATCAGGAAATTTGTGAATCTTAATATTATTGGCAACTACACTCCAGTCTGTATTAGGCTCAATATTTAATTCTTTTGCCGCCAAAACTGCAAATTGTAGAGCGGTAATAGCTGAACCATTTGTAAAAGCATTATCGTCTACATTTGGTGCAAATTCATTAGCCCCTACTACATTCTTAATAGAATAACTACCGTCTGGATTTTTAGTACTACGACTTACCCAATAATCTGCCACTTCTTTTAACACTGTGTATCCTTTTTCGGTTAACCATTGTTTATTCTTGGTTACCCGATAATAATTCCAAAAAGCTATAGCTACATCTGCTGTAATATGATGTTCAAAAGTCCCCGTTAAAGCCCAGGCCGGTGTGGCTTCTTCTCCTGTATCGTCACTTTCCCATGGAAACATAGCTCCTTTATAACCAAAATTGATTGCTTTTCGTTTTGCGACATCTAACCTGTCAGATCTATAATTTACAAGTGATCTTGCAATATCTTGATTTAAAAGTAACAGAGGTGGAAACATCCACAATTCCGTATCCCAAAAAATATGTCCATTATAACCTTGAGAAGATAATCCCATAGGAGAAATACTTAAATCTGAATCTCCTCTTGAAAAGGAATATAAATGGTAAAGTGCTAAACG
>JAGLKH010000114.1 GCA_023141985.1 Flavobacteriaceae bacterium
TCTTTATGCTGTTTTAAAAGGTCTGTTCTTGGTGTTAATAAATTAAAAATTACAAAGCGTTCAGACTCATTTTGAGGATCGAAAAAATCTTGTGTAGAACATTGAGCTGCTGTCCATGCAAATTCAAGAGAAGTGCCTTTTTTTATTTCCTTTTCAAAAGACAAGCTATTGTCGTACTCAGAAACTTTACTATGAGTCAATTCTGGTCGTTGATTTTCTCTACCAGAATTAATATCATGCCAAATAAATGTTGCAGACGTCCCTACGGTGTGCTTACCCATTCGACTCTTAGCAACTGTTTGAAGAATTGGCATTGTTGTTTCGTTATCTTTTAAAACTCTGAATGTGCTCAATGGATTTTGATATTCGGCAGGTGTTTCTATTTTTCCGGTTACCTTTACTTTTATATCTTTTTCAGCTTCAATACTTATGTCTATATATCCAGAATATGGTACGTTGCGAAGCGCATAAATTGTATATGTTATGAGTGCTTTATCTTTAAATTTGAACGAAGTGATAAATGCTGCTTCTTTCATATTTAAAGTTTGTTTCCAACTGCTAATATTAGTCTCAGTAATTTTTTCGCCATCAATTTCAACATCTAAATTACCAAAATTCATCCCTTTTAATATGCGACTAACTCCTAATTGAGATGCTTTATCAAAGACATTATTTAAAATTATATGTTTTACTTCAAATGGTTTCTCAGAAGGCAAAATACCTATACGTCCATTAGCGACAACAACACCTGTATAATTTGAATTGTTTGTGGTGGAAATATTCCAACCATTATTTTGTGAAAGGGTGATCGAAATACTTAAACAAAAGAAGGTAATAAGTAGCAGTTTCATAACTCAAATAATTTATAATTATTAAAACTAACAAAGTTTTCTTTTTTTTAACCATTATTTTAATAAGATATAGCTAATACCCAAACGAAATCGTTTTCGTGATAGAAATTAACTATTCATCAATTTAAAAACTTGTTCTTAATTAAAGTTTATTAAATTTAACAATCAGAATAATTAAACCCATATTATGTATTAGAACTTCGTCATGAAGGTTAAAACCACAATAAAATATGACTTTTTATAAGTTTTAGCATAGCATCGTTCTGGTTAAACTTAAAAAAGTAGTGAAACGTTATATTTTGCAGTGGTTTTAAGTTGTAATAGATTTTCTAATGTATAATCTGGGTTAAACAAACTACTACTAATTGCAGATGAAAAACAAAATATTATTATGGTCCATTACTGCGGCCTTAGCGGGATTTTTATTTGGTTTTGATACCGTTGTAATCTCGGGAGCAAATCAACCCATTAAGGATCTATGGAACACAACGCCATTATTTCACGGCACATTTATTATGTCTATGGCACTTTGGGGTACTGTACTTGGTGCTCTTTTAGGTGGAATACCTTGTGATAAATTTGGGCGTAAAAAGACATTATTCTGGATTGGTGTTTTATATTTATTATCTGCATTAGGTTCAGCTTTTGCACCAGACCCTTTTTTGTTTTCATTCTTTAGGTTTATTGGTGGATTAGGTGTTGGTGCTTCTTCAGTTGCTGCACCAATTTATATTTCAGAAATATCGTCATCCAAAAATCGGGGTAAACTCGTTGCACTTTATCAATTTAATATTGTGTT
Organism: Flavobacteriaceae bacterium; assembly: GCA_023141985.1. GTDB lineage: Bacteria > Bacteroidota > Bacteroidia > Flavobacteriales > Flavobacteriaceae > PRS1. The sequence goes on from JAGLKH010000114.1 coordinate 1,651, forward strand.
TGGAATTTTTATAGCATTTATTTCTAATTATTTATTGAAAGGGATTGGCGGGGATAATGATTGGCGATGGATGTTAGGTGTAGAAGCTGTACCAGCATTGATCTATTCTATTATGGTATTGAGTATACCAAATAGCCCGAGATGGTTGGCAGTTAAAAAACGTGATGATGAGTCTTCACTAAAAGTATTAAACCTCATTTATAGTAAAAAGGAGGCTTTAGAAAAGTTAAATGAAATTAAAGAACATATAATTACTACCGTAAAAAGAGAAAGTATTTTTAAGAAAAAATACAAGAAAATATTATGGTTAGCTTTTTTTATTGCATTCTTTAACCAGATGTCGGGAATAAATTTTGTATTGTATTATGCGCCCGAAATATTAGAAAGATCCGGTTTAGCAGCCAGAGAATCATTGTTTAGTTCGATAGCAATAGGTGTCGTAAACTTAATTTTCACATTTGTTGGTATTTACTTCATCGATAAATTGGGCCGGCGACAACTCATGAAGATTGGTTCTCT
>JAGLKH010000115.1 GCA_023141985.1 Flavobacteriaceae bacterium
TGGATGTCGAGAACACACTTTTAGAAACTACATTGAATTATAAAAAGGAATTTGAAAACTCTAACTTGGAAGTCTTAGTAGGATTTTCATATCAAAAGTTTGATAATTATGGAGTAAATGCAACTGGTTGGGGATTCGGCACGAATAACTTAGATGCAATGGGAAAAGATCTTCAAGCGGTAGTTGAAGGTATAGCAGGTGATATTGTGGGGCCTTACCAACAATTTGGATATGCATCAAATATAGGCGATGGCATTTATGTAAATAGATTGTTTCCAAATGTTCAAACAGATTTCATTACTTCCAGCACATCGCGTACTGTAAGATCGTTGTCTGCAGATACTTACGACAATTTTAATGAATTACAATCTTACTTCGGAAGAGTAAACTATACTTTAAATAACAAATATTTATTTACAGCTACAATAAGAGCCGATGGCTCGTCTTCATTTAGTGAAGATAACAGGTATGGTTACTTCCCTTCAGGAGCAATTGCATGGAAACTTAGCGAAGAGGATTTTTTAGCAAACAGTAGTATCTCTACTCTTAAGTTAAGAGTGAGTGCTGGTTTAACAGGTAATCAGGAAGGTGTAGGATATGGAAACTTTGTGAGACGTGAAAGATGGGGAGGAATTGGTCCAAATGATGCTGGTGATATTAATTTACTTGGTGGAGTAGCGGCGGTTGCTTTTGCTAATCCAGATCTTAAATGGGAATCAACACTTCAATACGCTGCAGGATTGGATTTTGGTTTTTCTAACGATCGTTTTACAGGAAGTATAGATGTGTACAGAAAAGAAACCAAAGATTTATTATTCCTTATAAATACAGCACAACCTGCTGTAAACCCTTTTCAATTTAAGAATTTAAAAGATTCAAAAATAGTAAATGAAGGTATTGAATTTGCTTTAGGATATGATATAGTTCAATCTGAAGATTTCAATTGGAACATGAGCTTCAACGTTGCTTATAATGATAATATGGTGGAGTCATTACAAGGAGAATACATAACAGGAAACATTAATGGTCCAGGATTATCAGGTGCTTTTGCTCAAAAACTGCAAGAAGGACACCCTTTATTTTCGTATTTTGTATTGGAGTTTAGTGGTTTTGATGCAGGCGGCCTACCTATTCAGAGTGAGGACAAAGCATTTGTTGGAAAGACTGCATTACCGGATATTACCGGAGGCCTGTCTACAAGTTTAGATTATAAGAACTGGACATTTTCAGCATATTTTAGCGGACAGTTTGGGCATTATATCTATAATAATACAGCAAATGCGTTCTTTACTGCTGGTGCATTTAATACCACTAGAAATGTCCTGCCTGGTACGCTTACTAGTGGGGAAAATCTTGGTGCTTCTGCCGATCCATCGACACGATTTTTAGAAAAAGGCGATTTTGTACGTTTGCAAAATGTATCTTTAACTTATAATATGCCTTTAAGTGGAGATGGCTTTTTTAAATCAATGGTATTCTCTTTAACCGGGCAAAACTTGTTTGTGATTACAGATTACTCAGGATTAGATCCGGAAGTTAGTTCAAATACTGGAAGTTCTTTACCCACATTAGGTATAGATTACGGAGCATATCCAAATCCAAGAACCATAACTTTTGGGATAAACGCAAAATTTTAAAAAAATGAAAATGAAAAAACAGTTTAACGTAAAAATATATGTCTTATCGCTTGCTGCGATGATGGCATTAGGATCTTGTTCTAATCTAGAGATTGAAGGAACAGATTCAATAATTAAAGGAGCGCTAATATTTGAAGGCGTGGCAGATCCTGCAGGTGCACTAGACGGTATTTATGGTGGGACCTTTGGAATGTTAGGAGATCAAGCGAACTTCTTTGCATTAAATGAAGTCACTACAGATCAGACTTTAGTACCAACAAGGGGTTCTGACTGGAGTGATAATGGCAATTGGAGAGTATTACATTCTCATAACTGGAAAAAAGATCATAGTTATTTTATTACCACATGGAATCAATTAAACGAAAGGGTTTTCAAGGCTACAGAAATTATTGATCCCTTGAGTTCATCAAGTGCTCAACAGGTAGCTCAAGCAAAATTTTTAAGGGCTTTTAATATGTATTTTGTTTTAGACTTCTGGGGGCAGGCACCTTTTAGAAATGCAACAGATGCTGCAAATATTGATCCTATTGTGATGAATGCTTCTGAAGCCTATGCATTTATTTTAAATGATATTAA
>JAGLKH010000116.1 GCA_023141985.1 Flavobacteriaceae bacterium
GTGAACGCTATACCGGCACTACTCCAAATTACCAGGATGTAATTAGTGCTGTAGATGCAATTACCGGAGATGGATTTGCATTAGAATCTGGGTATTTTCAGATATTCGAGCCATCTGTTGACAATGAAACTATTTGGTATGGGGAGATTGGTATTGGAAACCGTATCTGGAATGGATTGCATTATAACCAGGTATCTCCTGATAATGGAGGAGGAGGTTGGAATGGATTCTCGACTTTAGCCGAATTCTATGACCTTTTTGAAGGAGCTCCAAACACAAACAATGTTGGAGATGGTCAGGAAGAACGAAGAGGTTGGGTTCCGGATGCTACAACTGCGAGTGCACAAAACTCAGGTATTGGTTACGGTATGCTTGTAGGTCAGCAATATGATAATAGTGGTAATAAATTAAAAGACCGAGCCGGAAACGACCTTGTTTTTACAAAAACATTAAGTCTAACCAATAGTGATGAATCTAACGGAATTAGAGTTATAAAATATCATCCATTTGATGGTAGTGATCCTGGCCAGTCGTTTAGAAGTCACGAAATTATATTTAGATATGCCGATGCACATTTAATGAAAGCAGAAGCTATGATGCGTAATGGCGGAAGTGCAGTAACATTGGTAAATGAATTAAGAACTTTAAGAGGAGCAACAGCATTGGGAAGTGTTTCTGAAAGTGATTTAATTGATGAAAGAGGACGTGAATTATACGTTGAATATTGGAGACGTAATGATTTACTTCGTTTTAATAAATTTACTAAAGATTGGGAACATAAAAATGCAGAGCAAATTGGAAATTCAGACAGAAGATTGTTTCCTATTCCACTCGCTGCTCTAATTTCTAATCCTAATTTAGTTCAAAATCCAGGATATTAATTTTTCATACATATCAATAAAATAGTAAAAACACCCTTCATTAAAAGGGTGTTTTTTTATACAAGTTACCCGGTCATTATTTTTTAGAAACAAAAAAACTTCTTTACTCGATTTTAAAGATAAATCCTAAATTGTGAATGTTCTCAATTTTAATAGACGAATCTTTAGCTAAGTATTTTCTTAACCGTGAGATGAAAACATTTAAACTTTTTTTGCTAAAAAAATCATTTTTACCCCAAATATTATTTAAAATCTCTTTATGGGTACATAATTCATTTTGTTTTAACACTAAGAGATACAACAGTTTATTTTCTCGAAATGTTAGTTTTTGTATAATCCCATCTTTATAAACTAACTGAAGATTGTTTTTATTATAGATATAATCACCTATTAGAAATTCATTTTGACTACTGTTTGAAGATGATTTTTTAACCGATAAAGTATTCAATAGCGTATTTAATCTCACTACCAGTTCCTCTTCATCTATTGGTTTTTTTAAATAGTCTACTGCTCCTAAAGAAAATCCTTTTAAAACATCAATTTTTAAAGAACGTGAGGTTAAAAAAATAAAAGGAGTTTCAGTAAATTGTTGTTTAATTTTATTTGCTAATGTAAAACCATCCATTTCTGGCATCATCACATCTAATATGATCAAATCAAAATAATCCCGATCAAGAGTTTCTAAAGCAGAAACACCGTTTTTTTTCCATACAATATCAAAATTTTTCATTTTGAGGTATTCTGAAAGTAAATACCCCAAAGATTCATCATCTTCAACTAATAATATTTTATTG
>JAGLKH010000117.1 GCA_023141985.1 Flavobacteriaceae bacterium
TTTATAATTCTTTTTACATAATTTAATCCTAAACCATAACCTTTAACATTGTGAACATCTCCCGAAGATACCCTGAAAAATTTATCAAAAATTTTCTTTTTATCAATATCAGAAATTCCGACACCATTATCTTTGACACAAATGATTAACCTATCGTTTTCTTTAAATACCAATAATATAATTTTTATATTTTCTTTAGAATATTTTTTTGCATTTTCTAAAAGACTATTTATTGCATTTTCCAAATGATAAGAATTACAATTAAGAATATATTTATCACCCTTAACTTCACTAATAAATTTAATATTTTCTATAGCTGCTATTTGCTCAAATTCTCTTATAATATTTAAAATTATCGGTTTAAAATCTATCGTTCTTTTTTCAATAAAATTCTTTTTACCTTCTAAACTTGCTAATTCTAATACTTTCTCAATTTGATTTTTAAGCTTATCAACTTGACTTCGTATCATATTCACTAATTCCTTATTTTCATTATTGGTTTTTTCTTTCAAAATTTTAGATGCAATACCTATAGAAAAAACAGGAGTTTTTAATTCGTGTGTTAGATTATTAATAAACTCATTAGTAATTGTTATTAATTTTTTCTGCCAATAAAATGATTTAAAGACCCAAATTATTACAAATATTATTACCACAATGAAAAGTAAACTGGGTATTGTCAATCCATTTAGCTGAGACAAAAAATATTTGTTCAAATTTTTAAATTGTAGTTCTAAAATTAGTCTTTTTTTAACCAATAATGGCAAATAACCTTCAAGTGCTATTGGATATCTTAAAAGAGTGTCTTCATTGTTGTAAGACTTAGGAGACCTTAAATAGTCTGTTGAATCTTTAGCATATAAGGCATAGGTAAATTCTGTTTTTAGACCTTGCTGTAAAAGTTTATCTTTTAAATAATCATTCATAAAATATCTTGAGGCATCATGCACACTATCCATGCTAAGTTTGAAATATGAATCATCCTTAGTGATAGCTTTTCCAACCAGGTAAGTCAACTCATTCCGTTGTTGAAGCCCTTCTTTGATTTCATTTACTGTTAAGCCCATTTTTTGATTAAACTGAACTTTGGCAAGATTTAAACCAATAAGTAAATATCGATATTGCACAATTGCTAGTCCTACAATAGAAATTATAAATATTATTATGTAAACTTTTTTACCATTCATCGACGCTAATATCTAATAAATAAATTTATAGTTCTGTTTTTTTACTTTTCATTAATCTTTTTTACTTTTTATTAATCTTTTTAAACTATCCTTAATCTTAATATATTAATTAATGAACTACTTTAGTCGTGATATATCATATAAGATTAATCATGTAGAGTTTAAAAAAAGTTAACTTTTTAAGTTAGCTTTTTTTAATGGAGTACATGCAGATATTACAAAATATTTAAATTAGTTTTATAAATTGAAAATACTATATAAAATTGACTATTAATAATGGGTATTGTAAAAATTATAAGACTACTTAAAATTTTATCTATTATTGTTTTTTTAAATTCCTGCAATAATAATAAATTATTCAAATTAAAAAATGCTACGGGAATTCAATTTAACAACAAATTATCATCTACTCCATCTTTAAATATTTTAACATATCTCTATTATTATAATGGTGCTGGAGTTGCTTCAGGAGATTTTAATAATGATGGATTAATAGATCTCTATTTTACCGGAAATCAAGTTCAGGACAAGCTATATTTAAATAAAGGAAACTTTCAGTTTGAAGATATAACTCAAAAGGCAGGTATAGATAATTCTGACGGATGGACTTCAGGAATAACTCTTGTTGATATCAACAATGATGGCTTGCTAGATCTCTATATCTGTAAAGTCGGTGATTATAAAAATATCAAAGGTCACAATTTGCTTTATATCAATCAAGGAGTAACAAAAGCTGGTTATCCGATATTTACTGAAGAAGCCGTAACATATAATTTGGATATCGTTAGTCTTAGTACGCAATCCTCTTTCTTTGATTATGATCTCGATGGGGACTTGGATATGTTTTTGTTAAATCATTCGGTTTTTCCAAATAGAACCTATGGAAAAGGGAAGCTGAGGCAACAAATAGATACTCTTTCTGGAGATAAGCTTTTCAAGAATGAAAACGGAAAATTTATTGAAGTATCCAAAGAAGCTAAAATTTTTCAAGGAAAGATAGGCTATGGTTTAGGTATTTCTATTAGTGATGTTAATAACGATGGTTATCCGGATATATATATTGGGAATGATTTTTTCGAAAATGATTATCTCTATATTAATCAGAAAAATGGAACTTTTGAAGAGATCATTTCAATGAATGAAACAAAATTAGGTCATACAACGCATTCCTCAATGGGAAACGATATTGCCGATATTAATAATGATGGTCTTACAGATATTATTTCTTTAGATATGCTTCCGGAAAATATTGAAAAATATAAAATCACAGGTGCAGAATTTAACAATCAGATCTATGATCAATATTTAAAGAATGGTTATCGTCCCCAATATATACAAAATACATTGCATATTAACATGAATAATAATTCATTCAGTGAAATTGCATTTACCTCAGGTATAGCCGCTACCGACTGGTCTTGGGCACCACTTATTGTCGATCTTGACAATGATGGTTTTAAGGATATTTTCATTACTAATGGTGTTAAAGGTGCTACTAACGATATGGATTTCATAAGTTATATCGCTAATGAGAATATTCAGAAACGTATTAATAATGGAATGGATCATAAAGATTTGGCTTTTACAAAAGATTTACCTGAGAAAAAACTTTCCAATTACTTTTTTAAAAATAGTGAAGATCTCACTTTTTCAAATTATACCACTCATTGGTTTGAGGAGATCCCTTCATTCAGCAATGGAGCAATTTATGCAGATTTAGATAATGATGGTGATCTGGATATTGTAGTTAATAATGTGAATGATAAAGCATTTATTCTGGAAAATAAATCTGAAAAAAATATTGCAAACAATTTTTTGAAAATTAAATTTGAAGGATCATCTAAAAATAAATTTGGAATTGGAGCTAAAGTTTTAGTTTATTTAGATTCATTGACTATTACTAACGAAAACTTTTTATCAAGAGGTTATTTATCAGCAGTTTCGCCCGATATTACCATAGGTATTGGTAAACATGAACTAACTGATTCTCTTACTGTAATATGGCCCGGTGGAAAGTATCAAACCTTGAAAAATATTCAATCCAATTCATCGATTACTTTAAATTATAATGAAGCATCAGGTAACTATTATTCTAAAAAGCAACAAGACAACGGCTTCTTAAAAAATGTTGATTCTCCTATTAAATTTAAACACGAGGAACTTCCATCTCATGAGTTTAATAGAGAACCATTGATACCCTATACAAAAGGATATGAAGGGCCAAAAATAACTATTAGTGATGTTAATGATGATGGTTTAGATGATATTTATATTGGAGGCGCTAAAAAACAATCGGGAGCGCTTTATATTCAAGATAAAAAAGGTAGTTTTTCAATTTCTCCACAAGAAGCTTTTGAAAAACACAATGTCAATGAAGATACAGATAATCTTTTCTTTGATGCCGATAATGATGGAGATCAGGATCTACTTGTTGTTTCCGGTGGAAATGAATTTAAAAAAGGAATAGCATTAAATCCAAGACTTTACTTCAATGAAGATGGGATATTTAAATTAAGTAATGTTTTTAATGATTTTGAGATAAATGCTTCAGTAGTTAAAGCATTTGATTTTGATGCAGATGGAGATCAGGATATTGTAATGGGTGCAAATTCATTACCTCAACAATTTGGAAAATCTGCGAAGAACTATATTTTTGAAAATGATAGCCATGGAAATTTTAAAGATATCAGCACTACTAAAGCAGTTGAATTTTCAAATATAGGTTTAGTCGAAGACATAGAAATTGTTGATTTAAATGGCGATCGACTCCCAGATATAATAGCTGTAGGCCATTGGATGCCAATTTCAATATTCATTAATGATGGAAAACAGTTCAAATTACAATCAAACAATAATCTCAAACACACTAACGGTTGGTGGAATACTATAAAGGTTGAAGATTTTGATAATGATGGTGATATTGATTTTGTTGCTGGCAATTGGGGATTAAACACACGATTAAAAGCTTCAAAACTAAAACCTTTACAATTGTATAGAAATGATTTTGACAACAACGGTAGTGTAGAACAGATTGTAACTTATTATTCTCAGGGTCAAGAGACTGTGTTTTCTTCAAAAGATGAACTAACAAAACAATTACCTATGTTGAACAAAAAATTTCTTTCTTATGCCGAATTTGCAAAAACAGACTTTTCAGGATTATTCGCTAAAGAAAAGATAAAAACTGCTTATAAAAAACAAGTTTATGAATTGGCAAGTTGTTATTTTGAGAATACAGGAAATGGGAAATTCAATAGAATAAGATTGCCTTTTTTCGCACAAACATCATCAATTAAAACATTGTATTTGAGTGATTTTGATAATGATGGTTATAAGGATATACTAATTGCAGGAAACGATTATCAAATAAGTACACAATTGGGGAGATTAGATGCTTCTCATGGCATTTTGCTTATCAATGACCAAAAAGGATTTTTTACCATAAAAACCAATCAATCTTTTGATATTTCAGGTCCAGCCAGAGATATTAAAAAACTAAAAGTAAATGGAATAGAGTACTTTATAGTTTCTATAAATAATAACACGCCTATTTTTTTAAAGAAAAACCAATAAAAATGAATTTTAAATTGAACAGACTTTTAATAGTGTTACTCCTTAGTATCATAGTCTATTCTTGTGAATCAGATATCCAGAAGACGTCTAGTGATAAACAAACAAATGAAAGTTTATTTACATTATTGGATTCAGAGAACACAGGAATTTATTTTATTAATGAAGTAAAAAATCAAAAGAGCTTCAACATATTTAAATATCGAAATTATTATAATGGTGGGGGAGTTGCCATTGGCGATATTAATAATGATGGTCTTCCAGATATTTACTTAACAGCAAATATGGGTGAGAACAAACTCTATTTGAACAAGGGGAATTTTGAATTTGAAGATATTTCTGAAACAGCTGGAGTAGTAGGAGACAAACCATGGTCAACGGGAGTGGTTATGGTAGATGTTAATCAAGATGGATTGTTAGATATATATGTTAGCAATGCAGGAAATATGGAAGGTGATAACCATGATAACGATTTATATATAAACAATGGAGATTTAACTTTTTCAGAACAGGCAAAAGCTTATAATCTTGCCGAAACAGGGTTTTCAACACATGCATCATTTTTTGATTATGATAAAGATGGTGACTTGGATGCTTATATTCTTAATAATAGTAATATTCCAATAAGTGGTTTAGGATATGCAGCACAAAGAGATGTAAGAGCAGAAGATTGGAAAAACGTTCCAAAAATATTTAGAGGCGTTGGTGATATGTTATTGCGTAATGATAATGGAAAATTTACCAATGTTAGTGATGAAGCAGGAATATATGGAAGCCTCATAGGGTTTGGACTAGGAGTAATGATTAGTGATATTAATGGCGACTTATATCCAGATATTTATGTTTCTAATGATTTTTATGAGCGTGATTATTTATACTTAAACAATCAAGATGGTACGTTTACCGAGGACATTAAAAATTGGACCTCGCATTTATCCCTTTC
>JAGLKH010000118.1 GCA_023141985.1 Flavobacteriaceae bacterium
ATGGGAATAGATATGGCTGATATTAATAATGATGGAAACATTGATATTTTTATAACCGACATGCTGCCGGAAGGTGACCAAAGGGTTAAATCTGTAATGGAGTTTGAAGGCTATAATGTATTTAAACTGAAACAAAGCAAAGATTTTTATCAACAATACATTCAAAATACACTTCAGTTAAATAATGGAGATAATACCTTTTCTGAAGTTGCTAACTTTAGTGGAGTAGCAGCAACTGATTGGAGTTGGGCTGGTCTTATTTTTGATATGGATAATGATGGTTTTAAAGATATTTTTGTAACAAATGGAATTAATCATGATTTAACTGATATTGATTTCGTAGATTTCTTTGCTAATGAAATTATTCAAAACATGGCATTGACAGGTCGAAAAGAAGCTATTGATTCCATCATTAATAAAATGCCAATTAAGCCACAGCCTAATTATGCGTATAAAAACAATGGAGATATTACTTTTAGTAATGCCAATGAAGATTGGGGGTTTGAAATCCCAAGTATGTCCAATGGTGCGGCTTATGGAGACTTAGACAACGATGGGGATTTAGATTTGGTGATTAACAATGTAAATATGGAGACGTTTTTATATAAAAACAATACCGAAACATATACAGACAATAATTATCTAAAATTAAAATTTGAAGGGAGTGCGCTTAATAAGTTTGCTATTGGAAGTGTTGTAAAGCTATATTATGACAATAATATTGTAGTTCAAGAACTCATGCCATCCAGGGGCTTTCAATCATCAATGGATTATGTAATGACCATTGGGTTGGGTACTTCGGTAAACATAGATTCACTTCGTGTAATATGGCCAGACGATAAGACACAAATAATTACAAATGTTCAGGCAAATCAAGTATTGATATTAAAGCAAGCTGATGCTTCAGAAATTCAGCTTCCTTTTAAAAATGAAAAACGTAAAACGCTTCTAACTGAGATGTCTAATAATGAATATTCTGCACATAAGGAAAATAACTATTCAGACTTTGATTATGAAGGGCTTATTGCAAAAATGCTTTCGCAGGAAGGACCGGCCTTAGCTATTGGTGATGTTAATAATGATGGGAATGAAGATGTCTATATAGGAGGAAGTAAGAATCAATCCGGGCAACTATATTTACATAAAGGCAATGCTAAATTAAAAACAACCTCTCAACAAGTATTTGTTTTAGATGCAATTCATGAGGATACAGCAGCAGCATTTTTTGATGTAGATGGAGACGGAGATGTTGATCTTATGGTAGGTTCTGGAGGAAACCAAATAGGAGAAGAAAAAACGTACAAAACCAGATTATATCTAAATGACAGCAAAGGAAATTTTTCTAAATCTGAAAGTTATATCCCGTCAACCTCTAAAAACATAGCTGTAATTAGTCCTTACGATTTTGATAGTGATGGTGATATAGATGTCTTTATTGGGTCCAGAAGTGTGGTAAGCACCTATGGAGTGAGTCCAAATCATTTGTTTTTAGTAAATAATGGAGATGGGACTTTTAATGATGCAACCGAACGATTAGCATACGACCTAAGAGATGCAGGAATGGTTACCGATGCTATTTGGGTTGATGTAGATGGTGATTCTAAAAAAGATCTTGTTACAGTCTCTGAATGGGGAACGCCAAATATTTACAAAAATTCAGGAAGAAGTTTATCCAAACTTTCTTCATCGCTAGATGATTTACATGGTTGGTGGAATGTTATCGAAGCCTCTGATCTGGATAATGATGGAGATAATGATTTTATAATTGGTAATCAAGGCAATAATACACTTTATAAAGCGTCTCAAGAAAACCCTATGAAGATGTGGATAAACGATTTTGATAATAATGGTACGATCGAGCAAATAGTAACACGTAATATTAATGGTAGAGATTATCCTATTCACATGAAAAAAGAGCTTACAGGACAAATAGTATCTCTTAAAAAGCAAAATTTGAAAGCATCTGAATATGCTAAAAAAACGGTGAGTGAATTGTTTTCAGAAGAAATTTTCAAGAATTCTATTATGAAAAAAATCAATATTTCAGAATCTATTGTTGCTATAAATGAAGGGAATGGAAAATTCATTATTAAAAAGCTCCCTTACAATGTACAATTATCCTGTGTTTGTGGTATTACTTGTACAGATGTTAATAATGATGGGTTTATGGATATCATAATGGGAGGTAATAATTTTGAATTTAAACCTCAATATTCTCGCTTGGATGCAAACTATGGAGATGTTTTATTAAACGATGGTAACCTTAATTTTACATGGCAAAACCACGATAAAAGTGGATTTTATATTAAGAATGAAGTAAAGCATATAAAACAATTTAAAGACAAAAATGGTAAAACATTTATTTTTATAGCAATAAATGATGAAAAGCCAAAGATTTTTTCACTCAATGAATAAACATATTTCGCTAATTATTATAGCATTGGTATTGCTTGTTGGCTGTAAACAGAAAGAAGGAGAATTATTTAAAAATCCTTTATCGAAATCTACAGGTATCCATTTCATAAATACTATTACCGAAACAAACGACCTCAACATTCTTGACTATTTATATTTCTACAATGGTGGAGGTGTTGCAATTGGTGATATTAATAATGATAATCTTCCAGATATTTTCTTTTCAGGAAATCAGGTTAAAAACAAATTATACTTAAATAAAGGAAATTTACAGTTTGAAGATATTACTGAAAAAGCAGGTGTTTTAGGAAATAGTACCTGGAATACCGGATCTGTAATGGGAGATATAAATGGAGATGGTCTTTTAGATATTTATGTTTGTGCCGTAGTTGGTATAAATGGGTTTAGCGGTTTTAATGAACTTTATATCAACAATGGGGATTTAACATTTACAGAAAGTGCAACTAAATATGGCTTAGATTTTGAATCATATAGTTCTTCAGCAGTTTTTTTAGATTATGACCTTGATGGTGATTTAGATATGTACATCCTTAATCATGCTGTACATACACAAGAATCTTTTGGCCGGGCCGATTTACGTTTTAAAAGAAACTACCAAACAGGAGATAAATTAATGCGTAATGATGGTGAAAAATTTACCGATGTAAGCGAGCAAGCAGGTATTTTTGGAGGTGTAAATGGTTATGGTTTAGGAGTATCAGTAGCTGATTTTAATCAAGACGGCTATCCAGATATTTATGTAGGTAATGATTTTCATGAAGATGATTATTATTATCTAAACAATGGCGATGGGACTTTTACCGAACGTTTAAGAGCATATTTTGGGCATACTACACGATTCTCAATGGGAAATGATGTGGCTGATATTAACCATGATGGTTGGCCAGATATTATATCATTAGATATGCTCCCGGAAGATGAGAGAATCTTAAAATCATCTGAAGGAGATGACGATTTTCAAATTCAAAAACTGCGAACACAACGTTATGGCTATCATTATCAGTTTACAAGAAATATGCTACACATTAATCAACAAAACAGTAATTATTTGGAAACTGCTTTACTTAGTGGAGTTGCAGCAACAGATTGGAGTTGGAGTGCTCTTTTTGCCGATTTTGATCAGGATGGAGAGCAGGATTTATTTATTTCCAACGGAATTCCGAAACGTCCAAATGATTTAGATTTTATCAAATTCGTCTCTAATGAACAAATTCAAAAAAAAATAGACAACACTAAGTTAGTAGATCAAGAGGCGCTTAATATGATGCCTTCTGGAAGAATTCATAACTATGTTTTTAAAGGAGGACATAATTTGCTTTTTGAAGATAAATCGGGTAACTGGA
>JAGLKH010000119.1 GCA_023141985.1 Flavobacteriaceae bacterium
TGGTATTAAATAATATTAATAATAAAGCTACTTTATATATTAATAAGACTAATAGTAAAGCAAATTTTTTGAAGATAAAATTTGACTATCCCAATCCAAACCACTTTGGTATTGGCACCAAAGTTTTTTCGTATTCTGATGGCAATCTGCAGTATAAAGAATTATTTACTGTAAGAGGGTTTCAAGCATCATCTGAACCGATCATTCATTTTGGGTATGGAACCAAAGATAAAATTGACTCCATTAAAATTGTATGGCCTAATAGAACTTTTCAGGTCTTAAAGAATGTGACTACAAACCAAACATTAACTATTTCTCCTAAAGAGACTAAACCATTTACATATAATTCGCTTCAACCCAAATCTAAAATAGTATTCAAAAAAGTTGAGGGTAATCTAGGTATTAATTTTACACATGTTGAAGATAATTATATTGATTTCAATAAACAGAAACTCATACCATATCAAATCTCAGATAGAGGTCCTGCGACAGCAATAGGCGATATCGATAATGATGGAAATAGTGATATTTTCTTTGGAAGTTCAAAATTTAAAAATTCAAAAATTTACATTCAAAAGGATTCTGTTTTTGTCGAAAAAATCATAAAAGTAATTACTGATAATTCTATTAAAGAAGATATTTCTGCTCTTATTGTAGATTTAAATAATGATGGTAAAGATGATCTCTTTGTTGGTTCTGGTGGAACTGATTTTAGTGGTAAAAAAAACCCATTACTCGATAGTTATTATATTCAAAAAGATTCAGTATTCGAAGCGGGAAGACTTCCTGAATATTTTGAAAATGCTTCGGTAATAAAGGCCTGCGATTATGATAACGATGGAGATTTAGACTTATTTGTAGGTAGTAATGCTGTATCTAATGATTTTGGAAATATTCCTAACTCTTATCTCCTTAAAAATGACAATGGCAACCTGTCTATTGCGGAGAATAAATTACTTCGAAATGCAGGGATGATCACTGATGCTGTTTGGAATGATTTTGATAATGACGGAATTAAAGATTTGATTGTTGTTGGCGAATGGATGCAACCTAAATTCTTCAAAAATAATAATGGGACTTTAATTGAAGTTGACCTTTTAAATCAAAAACTAAATGGGTTATGGCAAAGTATTATTCCTTTTGATATTGATGATGACGGAGATCTAGATTATCTTTTAGGAAATTGGGGAGCTAACACAAAATTCAAAGCTTCAAATAAGTATCCAATGAAAATGTATTATGCCGATTTTGATCGAAACGGAAGTACCGAAACTATTGTAACTACGGAAAAGGATGGTAGTTATTACCCTCTTTCCGGTTTGGATGAGCTTTCGGGTCAAATGGTTAGCCTTAGAAAAAAGTTCAATACTTATAAAGGTTTTGCTGGCAAAACCATTGATAAAGTTTTTGATAAAAAAGATCTTGAAAGTGCAATATTATTGGAAGTTCACGAACTCAAATCAGGATACTTAGAAAATAATAACCATCACTTTACATTTGTTCCTTTTCAATCGGAATTACAAGTATCTCCAATAACCAGTTTTCTAAATTACGATTTTGACAAAGATGGTAAAAGTGAAATTTTAGCTGCCGGGAATTACTTTGGTGTAAAGCCATTTCATGGTAGATTTGACTCGTTTTCAGGCGCTATGATAAAAAGTGAAAATGATGTGGTTTTAGGACATCAAATTGGATTAGAATTTGCCCAAAAATCAATAAGACATCTCAATATCATAACCTTAAATAACAAACCCTATTTATTGGTAACCATAAATAATGATATGGTTCAAGTTTATGAGTTAAAAAATTAAAAAATAAAACAATGAAAAATCAAATAATATTATTGCTAACATTTGTACTGTTGGTTTCTTGTAATAAGAAAGAAGAACCTATTATAATAACATCTGGCGACTTTCACAAATCAGTAGATAAAGTAGGAGAAGTAATGGTTCATGACATTTTTTCACCTCCTGTAGCAAGTAGGGTTTTTGCCTACCCAAACATTGCTGCTTACGAAATT
>JAGLKH010000012.1 GCA_023141985.1 Flavobacteriaceae bacterium
TATTAGATTTTGCTGAAACTGTAAAAGGTCAAAAAAGACAAGAAGATTTAGTTATCCAAGAGTGGAGAAATGATACTTTACAGGAGCGCATAACACATGCATTAGTAAAGGGGATTGATGCATTTATTCTTGAAGATATTGAAGAAGCCAGACAAACCGTATCCAGACCAATTGAAGTCATTGAAGGTCATTTAATGATTGGGATGAATGTGGTAGGAGACCTCTTTGGAAGTGGAAAAATGTTTTTACCTCAAGTAGTGAAATCTGCACGAGTAATGAAAAAGGCGGTTGCTTATTTACAGCCTTTTATTGAAGCAGAAAAAGACGGAAAAGTAGAGTTTGCAGGTAAGATACTCATGGCAACAGTTAAAGGTGATGTGCATGATATTGGCAAAAATATTGTAAGTGTAGTTTTAGGATGTAATAATTATGAGATTATTGATTTAGGTGTTATGGTGCCACCTGAAAAGATTATAGAAGCAGCAAAAAAAGAACAAGTTGATGTTATTGGTTTAAGCGGATTGATTACTCCTTCATTGGATGAAATGGTGTATTTATCTAAAGAAATGGAAAAGCAGAATTTTAATATTCCATTAATGATTGGTGGAGCTACAACTTCTAGAGCACATACTTCTGTAAAAATTGCACCTAATTATAATCATACTGTTGTACATGTAAATGATGCTTCTAGAGCAGTAGCTGTTGTTAGTAATTTATTAAAAAAAGATAATAAAATATATAAGGAACAAATTAGAAACGAATACAATAAATTTAGAGAACAGTTTTTAAATCGTTCTAAAAAGAAAGAATACATTTCCATTGAAGCAGCACGAAAAAATAAATTTAAAATTGATTGGAATGTTGCTGAAATTGTAAAACCAAAACAACTTGGTATTCAAACCATTCAAGATTTTGATATTACAAAGCTTGAAGATTATATTGATTGGTCACCTTTTTTTAGAAGTTGGGATTTATATGGTAAATATCCAGATATTTTAAAGGAGGAGGTTGTTGGCGATCAGGCTTCAGAATTGTTTAAAGATGCTCAAGTTTTGCTGAAACGAATTTTCGATGAAAAGCTACTAAAAGCAAAAGCCATCTTTGGATTGTTTCCTGCAAACTCCATAAATGATGACGATATTGAGGTTAAAGTTTCGTCTGTCAGTTCGAGCGCAGTCGAGAACAAAGACGAAGAAAATATAATTTTTTTAACCCTTCGTCAACAATTGAAGAAAAGAGAAGATGCTTCAAATTTTGCATTGGCCGATTTTATTGCCCCAAAAACTACAGGAAAGCAAGATTATGTCGGTTGTTTTTGTGTATCCACAGGTTTTGGAACACAAGAACTGGCAGAGCAATATGAAGCAAATCACGATGATTATAATTCCATTATGATAAAAGCCCTGGCAGATAGGTTAGCCGAAGCTTTTGCTGAATATTTACATAAAGAAGTGCGCACAAATTATTGGAGTTATGCAGTGAATGAAAATTTAACTAATGAAGAATTAATAAAGGAATCTTATAAAGGCATTCGTCCGGCTCCAGGTTATCCGGCGTGCCCGGATCATTTAGAAAAAGAAACTATTTGGCAATTGTTAGATGTAGAAAAAGAGATTGGTGTAACACTTACTGAAAGCCTGGCGATGTGGCCAGCAGCTAGTGTTAGCGGTTATTATTTCGCAAATAAAGCGGCTAAATATTTTGGACTTGGAAAAATGACAGAAGACCAGTTAATAGATTATGCAAAGCGAAGAAACATAAATATAGATGAGGCCAGAAAATGGCTAAATCCAAATTTAAGCCCATCATGACCTTCCCAAAGGGAAGGGATGAATTGGGTAAAAGACCAAAAAAAATATTAATTTAAAAGAGCCCTGTAAATCCTCTCCTTTGGAGGGGTTTGGGGAGGCTTATGAAACATCCATAGTAAAGATTTTATCACCCAAGGAAGTGATTAAATGGATGTTCCATGTGACCGTTAAAAAACAATAAATATAAACACATGAAAGTAACAGAACATATAAAAAACGCAAACGGAAAGACACAGTTTTCTTTCGAGATATTACCACCTTTAAAAGGACAACATATTCAATTTATTTTTGATAATATTGATCCTTTAATGGAGTTTAATCCTCCTTTTATTGACGTCACATACCATAGAGAAGAATATGTGTTTAAAGAACAAGAAAATGGCTTGTTAAAAAAGCAAGTAGTAAAAAAACGACCAGGAACTGTTGGTATTTGTGCAGCAATTCAAAATAAATACAAAGTAGATGCCATTCCGCATATTTTATGTGGTGGATTTACAAAAGAGGACACCGAAAATTTCTTGATAGATTTAGATTTTTTGGGTATTCAAAATGTTATGGCTTTGCGTGGAGACGCTGTAAAAAGTGAAACGTATTTTAAACCAGAAATTGAAGGCCATTCGTATGCAAGCGATTTAGTTTCTCAAATTGAAGACTTAAATAAGGGCATTTACCTCGATGAAGATTTACAAAATACGGCGTCGACCAACTTTTGTACCGGTGTGGCTGCATATCCAGAAAAGCATATGGAAGCACCAAGTTTAGATAGTGATATTCATTTTCTAAAGAAAAAAATCAAAAATGGTGCTACATATATTGTAACCCAAATGTTCTTTGATAATCAAAAATATTTTGATTTTGTAGATAAATGTAGAAAAGCAGGAATTACAGTACCAATTATTCCAGGATTAAAACCAGTTGCCACAAAGAAACAGCTCAATTTAATTCCACACCGTTTTCATGTAGATCTACCGGAAGATTTAATTATGGAAATCGTTAAATGTAAAGACAACACCTCTGTTCGAGAAGTTGGAATCGAATGGTGTATTAAACAATCAAAAGAACTGCAAAAAGCAGGAATTCCAGTGTTGCATTACTATTCTATGGGTAAAAGTGATAATATAAAAGCTATTGCTTCACAGATATTTTAATTATTCTTTTACTTTTGCTTCACAAATAAAATAAATGAAGCAGGTTTTAACCTACATGTTATGTTTCTTTTTTGTTGTTGTTTTTTCACAAGAAAAACAAACTTCTTCTACTATTGATGTTAACTATTTTTCAGGAAATATTGCATTACATAATAATAGCATACTTCATTTAATCAAAGGTCATCCTGAAGGCACTATAATAAGTTGGAATAAAAAAACTTATGGAAACCAAGATTGGGAACAGCGCTATAATTATCCGGATTATGGAGTGTCATTTAGCTATCAAAATTTAAAAAACAATATTTTAGGAAACAACTATTCCCTATATGGGCATTATAATTTTTATTTTTTTAAGCGTAATCTAATGCTTCGTATTGGACAAGGTTTAGCGTTTACAACAAATCCTTACGATAAAATAAATAATCATAAAAACATAGCTTTCGGTTCCAAACTTATGAGCAGCACTTATGTGATGCTTAATTATAAAAAAGAACGTATTATTGATAGATTTGGGTTACAAGCAGGATTATCGTTATTACATTATTCTAATGCTAATATTAAAGCACCAAATACAAGTGTAAATTCAATTACCTTAAATGTTGGGGTAACCTATAATTTAGATGAAGATGACCCCGAATTTTTGAATACAATTATTGAAGAAGAAAAGTTTACACAACCTGTAAAGTATAATTTTGTATTTAGAAGCGGAATTAATGAAAGCGATATTATAGATAGTGGTCGGTTTCCATTTTACATATTTTCTGCCTATGTAGATAAGCGAATAAGCCATAAAAGTGCACTTCAATTAGGAACAGAAGTATTTTTTTCAAATTTTTTGAAAGAATTTATAGCATTTGAGTCTGTGGCTTTCCCCCAAAGAAATATTGATAAGGATACAGATTATAAACGTGTTGGTATGTTTGTTGGGCACGAGTTGTTTATTAATAAAATGTCTTTAGTAACTCAAGTAGGTTACTATGTATATTTTCCTTTTGATTTTGAAGGTAGAACTTATTTTAGAATAGGACTAAAACGTTATTTTGACGATAAATGGTTTGCTGCCTTAACTTTAAAAGCACATGGTGCAGCGGCTGAAGCAGTAGAATTTGGAATTGGTATTAGATTATAAAAGACAGAAGATTGAAGAATAAAATTAAAACAAATTCATTGAGTCAAATGTCCGAAGGACAGAGTGAGCAAATGAAAAAAATATTTTACATACTAATATTAACACTAGTTTTTGCTTGCAATAGTGAAGACGCTAGCGATTGTTTTCAATCCTCTGGAAGTATTATTCAGCAAGAAATTACCGTAGATACTTTTACAAAAATTCTGGTAAATCGAGATGTTCAACTTATATTAAAAGAAGGCATAGAATTTAAAGTCATTATCGAAACCGGAAAAAATCTAATTAATGATGTTGAAGCCATAGTAGTTAATGACCAATTACAGTTAACAGATCACAATACATGTAATTATGTTCGCGATTTTGGTATTACTAAAATCTATGTCACAGCGCCTAATATTACTGAAATAAGAAGCTCTACACAATATGATGTGACTTCGGAAGGAGTTTTAGATTATAATGGATTAGTATTAATATCTGAAGATTTTAATTCGCCGGAAAGTTTTACCGTTGGAGATTTTAGG
>JAGLKH010000120.1 GCA_023141985.1 Flavobacteriaceae bacterium
AAAAGGTTTAATTAGTTGTTAAATACGTTTCAATTTTCTTAACTGCAATATGATATGATGATTTTAAAGCGCCCTCACTGGTTTCTAAAACTTCAGACATATCTTTATATTTTATATTATCGAAATATTTCATATTAAAGACTAATTGTTGTTTTTGTGGTAGCGTTGCAATGGCTTGTTGTAATTTTAATTGTATCTCATTACCTTCAAAATAAACATCAGCTTTTAAATTATTAATGGTATGATTTTGTACTTCCTCACTCGTGATTTTTGAATGCTTGGCATTTTTGTTTAGAAGAGTTATAGCTTCGTTTGTAGCTATACGATACATCCAGGAATATAATTTACTTTCACCTTTAAAATTATTAATGTTTTTATAAATTTTTATGAATGTATTTTGTAACACATCATCAGTATCATCGTGAGAAATAACAATTTTACGTATGTGCCAATACAATCTTTCTTTATAGAGTGAAATTAGTTCTCTAAAAGCTTTTTCTTGTGTTTGGACAGATTTGAGTTGTGATAATAGTTCTTTTTCGTTATCCACAAAAAATTAATTTCTTCTTTAGACTCACCAATTTAAGAAAAGTTTAATTGCTTTCTATATGTTATTGAAAATATTTAAAACCACATTACAAGTTAAATGTCTGATAAACAATATTATATAAATAATTATATCGATAAAGTGTATAATATTATCGATAAAATACACATTTTCTTTGGTGGTTTAATAAATTTGTTATACGTTTACAGCAACTTAACCAACTGGTTTATTACCATTTCCCCAAATATGGTAATAATAAAAGAAAGGGACGATACCCAAATTTCGTCCTTTTCTTAATTTTATAAGATGTCTAAAAGTTTATTGAATGGATTGCATTTCTACGAGTTTGCTGTAAACTCCTTTCTTTTCAAGTAGCTCTTGATGCTTACCCTGTTCAACAATTTTACCCTTTTGCATTACAATAATAATGTCAGCATTTTGGATTGTAGAAAGCCGATGTGCAATAACAATAGAAGTTCTGTTTTTCATCATGTTTTCTAAAGCGATTTGAACTAAGCGTTCACTTTCGGTATCGAGAGCAGATGTAGCCTCATCTAAAATCATAATAGGTGGATTTTTTAGAACAGCTCTAGCTATACTCAAACGTTGTTTTTGTCCGCCAGACAATTTATTTCCGGAATCACCAATGTTACTTTCAATTCCTTTTGGTAAGTCTTTTACAAATTCCCAGGCATTAGCAATTTTAAGTGCTTCAATTATTTCTTTATCTGAAGCATCTTCTTTTCCTAAAAGAATATTGTTTTTTATAGTTTCGTTAAATAAAATTGAATCTTGAGTTACTAAACCCATTAAATTACGAAGGGATTGTTTCGTAAAATCTCTAATGTCTTGTCCATCAATTTTAATACTGCCATTATTAACATCGTAAAATCGAGTCACCAAATTTGCTATAGTACTTTTACCACTTCCGGATTGTCCTACAAGCGCCAGAGTTTTCCCTTTAGCAACAGTTATTGAAAAATCTTTTAAAACATGTTCATCTTCATATTTAAAAGAAACATTTTCTAAAGCTATCGAAGTTGTAAATTGTTTTTTATCTAAAGCGTTTGGTTTGTCTTTTAAAGGAGAGGTTGTATTTAAAATTTCCAGTACACGCTCGGCTGCTGCATTTCCTTTTTTAACACTATAACTGGCTTTGCTAATTGCTTTCGCAGGCGTTAAAATGTTATATGCAAGTCCTAAAAAGATTAAAAATTGTTCGCCTTCTAAGCTTTTATCGACTAAAACCATTGTGCCACCAAACCAAAGTAAAACACCAATTACAACTATGCCTAAAAACTCGCTGGTTGGTTTTGCTAAATTTGTCCGGTTTAATAATGAGTTTGAATAATGAAAAAAGCGATTTGTTGATTCCTTAAACTTATTAAAAAAGAGATTTTCGGAAGTAAAGCCTTTAATCACTTTTAAACTACCTAAAGTTTCTTCTAATAAAGATAAAAAATAGCCTTGTTCTGCTTGTACTTTATCTGATTTTTTCTTTAAACTTTTTCCTATTAAAGATATGATAAAACCAGAAATTGGTATAAATACAAATACAAATATGGTTAGATCTAAACTTATGGTGAGCATATAAATAATAGTAAAAATGATTGTAAGTGGTTCCCGAAAAATTAATTCTAAAATTGATAAAAAGGAATGTTGAATTTCTAAAACATCAGTACCAAGTCTTGCCATAATATCACCTTTTCTTTTTTCTGAATAAAAAGATAATGGCAAGGTTATAGTTTTTTGGTAAAGCTCATTTCGTATATCTTTGAGTACTCCATTACGTAAGAATGTAATAAAATACATTGCCAAATAATTGAAAATATTTTTTAGGAAAAAAGTAGTTAATATTAAAGCAATTACAAATATTAAAGCTTTTGAAGCATCAGTTCCTGCCATTTCAGAAATTTGATAATTTAAAAAATCGCTAAAATAATTTCCAAGTTCAAAGAAACCTTCATAATGTGGAGCTTCAGTTACTTTTTCTGTTTCCTTATCAAAAAGTATTTTTAATAAAGGCATTAAAACCATAAACGATAAACCAGAAAACAAAGCATAAAATATATTAGAAATTATATTTAATATAGCGTATCCTTTATAAGGTTTTGCAAAGCGTAGTATTTGCTTAAAGTAATTCATTAATTGAGCTTCATGTCTTTAATTATGGCGTCAATTTTTTCTTCTAATATAGCATCAGTTTTAGTAAATGCAGAAACCGAATTTAATGATGTGTTTACACTAATATAAAACTTAATTTTTGGTTCTGTTCCGCTCGGTCGTAATGCAATTTTACTTCCATCTTCAGTATAGTAAATAAGTACATTAGATTTCGGAATTTCTATTATTTCTTCTTCACCAGAAATCATATTTTTTGCAACAGATGTTTGGTAATCTTCAAGCATCACTACTTTTGAACCATTAATTGCTGTGAGTGGATTTTCTCTAAAGTTAATCATCATTTGTTTGATTTCATTAGCACCTTCAATACCTTTTTTTGTGACCGAAATTAAACGTTCTTTATAAAAGCCGTGCTTTATATAAAGTTGAATCAATGCTTCATAAAATGAACTGCCTTCAGCTTTTGCCTGTGCAGCGATTTCACAAGCTAAAAGCGTTGCTGTAACGGCATCTTTATCTCTCACAAAATCACCAACCATAAACCCAAAACTTTCTTCACCACCACCAATAAAATCAAGGTCAGAGAAATCTTTAATCATCTTCGCAATCCACTTAAACCCGGTTAACCCAATTTTACATTCTACATTAAAAGCAGCAGCTAAATCGTTCATCATTGGTGTGGAAACTATCGTAGAGGCTATAAATTCTTTACCTTTTATTTTACCCTGATCTTGCCATTGTTGTAATAGGAAATTGGTCATCATAAGCATGGCTTGATTTCCGTTAAGTAAAATGAGTTCATTATTTAAATCACGAACAGCGACACCAATGCGGTCACTATCGGGATCAGTACCAATAACGATATCTCCATCTACTTTTTGAGCCAATTCTAATGCCATTTTTAAGGCTGCCGGCTCTTCAGGGTTTGGAGATTCAACGGTTGGAAAGTCTCCATTGGGCACTTCCTGTTCTTTTACAATATGAACATTGTTATAGCCTGCACGTTTTAAAGTTTCCGGAATTAAAGTTATCGATGTGCCATGAAGCGAGGTGAAAACAATATTTAAATTATCTTTTGCTTCTTTTGAAGTATTAAAACTACCGTTCTTTATAGCTGCATTTATAAAGACTTCATCGATAGCTGCACCTATATAATTGATTAGGTTTTCTTTGGCTTCAAATTTAATTTCTGAATATTCTAAACGATCGATTTCTTGAATAATTTCTTCGTCTTGAGGTGGAACCAATTGTCCTCCATCCTGCCAATATACTTTGTAACCATTATATTCTGGTGGATTGTGGGATGCTGTGAGCACAATTCCACAATGACAATTAAGATGTTTTAACGCAAAAGATAATTCTGGTGTAGGACGCAAATCTTCAAACAAATACACTTCAATATTATTTGCCGAAAACACATCTGCAACTAGTTTTGCAAACGATTTACTATTGTGCCGACAATCGAAAGCTATTGCAGCTTTAATTTTTTCGTTAGGAAACTGTTGATGTAAATAATTACTTAATCCTTGTGTGTTTTTTCCAAGTGTATATTTATTGATACGGTTGGTACCAACACCCATAATTCCTCGCATTCCTCCAGTTCCAAATTCCAGATCTTTATAAAAACTTTCCTGAAGTTCTTGAGGGTTTGAAGCTATTAAATTTTTTATATGACTCTGAGTATCTTCATCGAAAGCTGGTGTTAACCAAGCATTCACTCTTTCTAATAGTTTAGTTTCCATATCAATCATATGCTAATAAATATGCAGTAAAAGTAAGCATTTAGGTAAATGATGCGATGTAATAAGATGTTAATTTGAATGTTAAGTTATAAATTCAATTCTTCTTTAATTGAATATCGTTTTTTATCACGTTGTGACCGAAGAATAATTTCGCCCAAAAAACCAGCTATAAAAAACTGAGTTCCAATAATCATTGTTACAAGTGAGATATAAAATTGAGGACGCTGGGTAATCAATCGACCAAAAGGATTAACAAATAATTTATCTATTCCAAGATATAATGCAAACCCAAAACCTACAATAAACATTATTACACCTAAAGCGCCAAAAAAGTGCATTGGTCTTTTACCAAATCGAGAGATAAACCAAATAGTTATAAGATCTAAAAAACCATGAATAAATCGTTCCATACCAAATTTTGTTTTTCCATATTTTCTAGCTTGATGTTGTACTATTTTTTCACCTATTTTAGAAAAGCCTTCATTTTTTGCTAAAACAGGAATATAGCGATGCATTTCGCCATTAACATCTATATTTTTAATAACTTCACTTTTAAATGCTTTTAACCCACAATTAAAATCGTGTAGTTTTACTCCAGATGTTTTACGAGCTGCCCAATTAAAAAGTTTTGAAGGCAGATTTTTTCCTATTACAGAATCATATCGTTTCTTTTTCCATCCGGAAACTAAGTCGTAATCGTTATTAACAATCATATTATAGAGTTCTGGAATTTCTTCCGGATTGTCTTGCAAATCGGCATCCATTGTAATTACAACATCCCCAATAGCTTTTTTAAAGCCAATATGTAAGGCTTGCGATTTTCCATAGTTTTTAAAAAACCGAATACCTCTTACGTTAGCATCTTTTTTAGAAAGTATTTCTATAGTTTCCCAGGACTTATCTGTACTACCATCATCAATAAAAATAATTTCATAAGAAAAATGATTGGATTGCATAACCTTTGCAATCCAATCATGAAGTTCGTTTAAAGATTCGTGTTCGTTAAGTAGTGGTATAACTACAGATATGTTCATTTAAATGATGTCTATATTTATTACCAAAAATAAAGAAATTATTCTGTTTCAGGATTTTTTTTCATTATAGCGGCTACGATTAAGCCAATAACACTAAAAATAACCAATTGTATAGCTAAACTTTTTACTACATTACCAACCGAAAATTGATTGTCTTTTTCCATTTTATCAACAGCTTCTGCAATTGTTTCAGCAGGAGCTCCAAATCCTTCCATCATTGCTATTGAGGCTTCAATTGTTTTTTCTTTAATAACATTAGCAGCCTCAGGGTCTATGATATTAAAAATAAGATATGATACAACTGTGCTTATCACAAGGCCAATTAAGATTGTAAGAAAATAAGACGTAAAACTTTGTTTAAATGTAATATAGCCTTCTAATAACCCTTTTGCTTTTGCTACAGAAATAATTCCAAATACTATAATTAATAATAAAATAAAAATACTATACCACATATTTATCATCAAATCTAAATTAACAGCATATACAAGAGCTGTTAATAAGGCTAATAAACCACCTAGATAAAGACCATAATTTTTTGCACTGGACTTAATTGAATCTTCCATTATTTATTGTTTTTTAGTTATATATTAAGTTAGTAAACAAAGATACGAAAACGTTACATTTTATTCCCACGAAAGTGGGAATCTTATAATACGAAAGTGGGAATCTTATGGTATTTAGGCAAGAATTTTATTCTATCAAAGCAGGAATCTTAAGTTTAATAACTGTGTAATGCTTAAAAAAAATAATCTTGTGTAAATAAATTTACAAAAATCATTGCTGATTTGTAAAAAATACTTAAATTTGCAGCTCGAAAAACGAAACGATTTTAAAGTTTAAGTGATGAAAAAAGGTATACATCCTGAAAATTATAGATTAATAGCTTTTAAAGACATGTCTAACAACGATGTGTTTTTAACAAAATCTACTGCAAATACGAGTGAAACTATTGATGTTGATGGTGTTGAATACCCATTAATAAAAATGGAAATTTCGAGAACATCTCATCCTTACTACACTGGTAAATCTAAATTAGTAGATACTGCCGGTAGAATTGATAAGTTTAAAACTAAGTACGCTAAATTTAAAAAATAATCTTAGCGAAAAACATATTTCATAAAAGCCTTTCAATTATTGAAAGGCTTTTTTATTTTTACAAAAAGCATTTTTATGAACTATATACTTTTCGATGGCCCTTCTCGGAGCAACTTGTTGCCTTTTACATTTATTCGTCCTGTTGCAGATATTAGAGTAGGCATTTTAACCATAAGAGAAAAATGGGAAAAAGTTTTAGGGACTACAACAACTACAGTTACTGAGGATTATTTATCCGATAAATATCCAATGGTGGAGTTAAATGAAAATGTAATGATAAATGCTTCTTTTTTGCCAAACATGGAGTTGGTTGAAATGGTTAAGAAATTAAAAGAAAATCAAGCTATTTTTAAAGATGAAGATGTTATTGCTTTTTTTACAAAAGAAACACAAGAAGAAGTAGATTTTGATACTTATGAAGCTACTGAATTTAATAGTGACGTATTAAAAATTGAACATACTTGGGATATTTTTACAAAAAATGGAGAAGCTATTCAAGAAGACTTTAATCTTATAACTAAAGGAAGACAATCACAACCCATTCCTGAAATGACAGTAGCATTTCATCCTGATAATATATTTATAGAAGAAGGTGCAAAGCTGCCATTGTGTTCGCTTAACGCGTCTAATGGACCTATTTATATTGGTAGAAACACCGAAATTATGGAAGGCAGTATGATTCGTGGTCCTTTTGCGTTGTGTGATAATGCAACCGTAAAACTAGCCGCAAAAATTTATGGACCAACTACTGTTGGACCTCACAGTACAGTTGGAGGCGAAGTAAAGAATTCTGTTATTTTTGGATACTCTAACAAAGGTCATGAAGGCTATTTAGGAAATTCTGTAATAGGAGAATGGTGTAATCTTGGAGCTGATACTAATAATTCTAACCTGAAAAATAATTATGCTGAGGTAAGAGTATGGGATTATAATACTGAAGGTTTTGCAAAAACAGGATTGCAATTTTGTGGTCTTTTTATGGGAGATCATAGTAAATGTGGAATCAATACAATGTTTAACACAGGAACTATAATTGGTGTAAGTGCTAATATTTTTGGTAGTGGATTTCCAAGAAATTTTGTGCCAAGCTTTAGCTGGGGAGGACATCATGGGTTTTCAACCTACATAACCAAAAAAGCTTTTGAAGTAGCTAAAGTGGTCATGTCTCGGAAAAACATTGAATTTACCAGTCAGGATGCTGCTATTTTAGAGCATGTTTTTGAAGAAACAAAGCGCTTTAGGAGAGATTAAACGTATATTCCAGTAGGTTTTATAAACAAAAATTAATCCAATGAAAAAAACTGCCTGTTCATTACTTCTTTTAATAGGACTTTTAGGATACTCTCAAAAGGAAAATTTTTCGGTTGTGAACTTGAGTATGAATAACGATAAACCTCATTTTGGTTTAGTTGTTCATCAAAATGGAAACGTATTATTTACATCATTTGTGTTAAATAAAAAAGGGAAGATTGAAAAAGTTAAAGGGAATCCTATTTTATCGCTTTTTGAAGCACAAAAAAGTAAAGAAGGAGAGCTTATAAATATTAACCCATTACATATAGATAAAAGCGAAAATGTAAGTCATATAACAAGTGCTTCATATTCTCCGGATGGTAGTAAATTATATATAACAACCAATTATGCTAATAGAAAGGATAAACCTAAAGGAGCGAGTTCTACCAATTTTCATATAGAAGTTGGCGAATATGTAGATGGAGTAGGCTGGACTAATTTTAAAGTATTGCCTTTTTGTAAAACCAGATTTTCTTATGCGCATCCAAATATTAGTCCAGATGGAAAAACCTTATATTTTACAGCAAATATTAAAGGCGGTAAAGAAACTACTAGAGGTTCATCAGATATTTTTAAAGTAGAAATTCTGGAAAATAATACTTATAGTACGCCTAAAAATTTAGGTTCTAAAGTAAATTCGTATAGCAGAGAAATGTTTCCGTTTATGAGCAAAGACAGTACATTATATTTTGCCTCTAACAGACCCAATGGTTTTGGAGGTTATGATATTTATATCTCTAAAATGAAGGCAGATAACACTTTTGAAAAAGCCGTAAGACTTCCAAAGCCTGTAAACAGTAATAAAGATGATTTTTGTTTTATCATTGATTCTAATAATGAAGGTTATTTTACGTCTAAAAGAACTGGAGGTAAAGGCGATGATGATATTTATTATTTTAAAAAGGAATAATTTCTTGTCTTAATTGATTTAAAATCAGTTTTATCATATAATTTATTAGTTGTAAATTTGTGCGCTTTATGACAGAATATATATGAAACGAGCATGTTATAATTTTTATCACTCAAGGGAATGAC
>JAGLKH010000121.1 GCA_023141985.1 Flavobacteriaceae bacterium
ATTGGTATTACAAGCATCGGCTATGGGCAACGGAGGAGAAATATTTGTTTTTAAAATGGGAAAGCCTATTAAAATCTATGATATTGCCGTACATATAATCCGTCTTTCTGGCTTAAGGTTTCCAGAAGATATCGATATAAAAATTATAGGTTTACGTCCTGGTGAAAAAATTTCGGAAGAATTATATTCAGAAAATGAAATTGTAGCACCTACTTCACATAATAAAATTCTAATGGTAAAAACTAAACCCTTCAAACAGGAAATAATAGAAGAAAAAATAAATAATCTATGCAAAAAGAATTTTAAATCTCAAAAATTAGAAGTTGTTGCACTAATGAAGAATATTTTACCTGAATATGTTTCAAATAATTCAAAATTTGAAATGTTAGACATATACAGAATAAAACGTTAAATTTTACGTCTTTTCTTTTCTTCCATAAGTAAATTTAACTCTCTACTTGTTTGACCGGCAACCGAAGTGTTCTCCTCTGCCCTTCTTATAAGATATGGCATAACATCTTTAACGGGACCAAAAGGCACATATTTAGCAACATTATAGCCTTCGTTAGCAAGATTAAAACTAATATGATCACTCATTCCATATAATTGTCCAAACCAAACGCGATTATCATTTATAGCAATATTTCTTTTCTGCATTAAATGCATTGCCAAATAAGAACTTTCTTCATTATGAGTGCCTATAAATAATGAAATATCATCTAAATGATCTAAAATATATGTAAGTATATTATTAAAATTATCATCTGTTTCTTGCTTATTTTTACAAATAGGTGATGGATAACCTTTTTCATCGGCTCTTTCACGTTCTTTCTCCATATAAGCTCCACGAACAATCTTCATTCCTAATTTAAATCCTTCGGTTTTAGATTGCTCATGCAACTGCTTTAAATAATCTAATCTATCCCAACGATACAACTGCAAAGTAGTAAATACAATAGGTTTTTCTGTATTATATATTCTCATCATTTTCTCAACAATAGCATCTGCTGCATCTTGCATCCAACTTTCTTCTGCATCAATTAAAAGCAATATATCTTTCTCTTTTGCCAGTTTACAGGCTTCATCATAGCGCTCTACTACCCTATTCCATTCTTTTTCTTCATCCTCTGTAAACTTTAATCCAAGCCCTTTTTTTTCATATAAATCAATACGTCCAAAACCTGTTGGTTTAAATACTGCAATAGGCATTGCCTCTTTTAGTTTAGCAAAATTTATGATCTCGAGAGTTTTATTTAGAGCTTTATCAAATTGCGCTTCACTTTCTTTACCTTCAACAGAATAATCTAAAACGCTGGACACACCTTTACCATACATTTTATCGATTACAGGCAAACAATCTTCTTCATTTACTCCACCACAAAAATGATCGAAAACTGTAGACCGAATCAAGCCTTCAACAGGTAAATTGGCTTTTAAAGCAAAATTTGTAGCTGCTGTACCAATTCTAACTAATGGTTGATGAGAGATCATCTTAAACAAAAAATAAGCACGTTCTAACTGTGAATCATTTTTAAGCTGAAATGCAACATTTGTGTTATCAAATATTTTTTCTGTTACCATAGCAATAAAGATTTATAGCAAAGATATTTATTAAGAAGATATTTTTTTACATAAAAACTACTTATTTTAACACCCAAATAATCTGAATCATATTTATGAAATCTATTGTTACCTCAAATTATTCAATTCACTTTAATTCAACGTGTTACACCGAATTAAATCTGTATTTAAAAAAATCTGATTTTTCAAAAATATTTATCATTGTTGATACAAATACTCATAATTTCTGCTATCCATATTTTATTGCTAAAGTAGAAACTAATCTCGAGATCGAAATCATTGAAATTGAAGCAGGAGAAATACATAAAACGATAGATACTTGTGTTGGTGTTTGGAATGCTTTATCTGATCTAAATGCCGACAGGAAAAGTCTAATTATTAACCTTGGTGGTGGTGTGGTTACAGATTTAGGAGGTTTTGTGGCTTCAACCTTCAAACGTGGTATTAAGTATATTAATGTACCTACAACATTATTAGCAATGGTAGACGCTTCGGTTGGAGGAAAAACAGGGGTAGATTTAGACACTCTTAAAAACCAAATTGGTGTTATTAATCCGCCACAAATAGTTTTAGTGGATACCCAGTTCTTGAGTACTCTACCTCAAAATGAAATACGTTCTGGCTTTGCAGAAATGCTTAAACATGGCCTAATCCAAAGTGAAGTATATTGGGATAAACTAAAGGCTCAATCATTACAGTCTTATAAAGATTTAAGTGACTTAATTTATGAATCTATAATAATAAAGCAAAGTGTCGTAGATCAAGATCCCTTTGAAGATAACTTGCGTAAGACATTAAATTTTGGACATACACTTGGTCATGCTATCGAATCCTATTATTTGAGTAATCCTGAAAAACCAAGTTTACTACATGGTGAAGCCATTGCGATAGGGATGGTTTTAGCTGCACACATCTCTAAAGAAATACTTCAGTTTTCAGATGTTAAATGCCAGGAAATTAAAACTATTTTAATTAATATATTTGATAAAGTTGAAATAGTCGAAGATGATTATAGCTCAATAATTGAGTTGTTAAAACATGATAAAAAAAATGAGCATGGTAATATTAATTTTGTCCTATTAAATGCCATTGGAAAACCAAAAATTAATTGTTTAGTAAATAATGAGTTTATAATCAATTCATTAAAATATTATAGTAGTTAATTTTGAATTAATATAATTTGTAATTTTATATGGTTACTACTTTAAAAAAGTTATTGCTTATTTAAACATTGACAAATACTTTTATAATGAGAAGAATTATTGTTGATTTAAAAAAACTTACTCCTGAAATTTTTAAACTCTTAACTAAAAAATTTCCTGATGGCTATAATGATAGCGATATTATAGTTTTTGAGAATCATCATAACGAAATTATCGAAGCTGTTGAAGTTAAAACAGAGGACTCCATTTATTTGGTTAAAGTTAGCAGCAAGCTACATTATACAATGACTAACTTTAATAAAGCTGACATGAAAGTTAATAAATTAGGAAATATTGTTTTTAATAAAGAAGAAGAAGAAGAAGAGTAGTCCTATTAACACTTCTTCTAAGCAATTATGCTTACAACTCATTAAAAATCGAGTGCATTAAACGCTTCTTATCATTAATACTTTCTTCAAGAGAAATCATGGTTTCTGTTCTATAAACCCCTTCAATATCGTCTAGCATAAAAATAATATCTTTTGCATGGGACGTATCTTTTGCTCTTATTTTGCAAAAAATATTAAATTTTCCAGTAGTAATATGTGCTACAGTTACGTAAGGGATATTATAAATACGTTCTAAAACAAATTTTGTTTGAGAAGTATTTTTTAAAAATACACCTACATAAGCTATAAACGAATATCCTAATTTTTTGTAATCCAAAGTTAAAGATGACCCTTTCATGATTCCTCCTTCTTCCATTTTCTTAACTCTTACATGAACTGTGCCAGCAGAAATTAATAATTTTTTAGCAATATCTGTAAAAGGAATTCTTGTATTGTCTATTAACATATCAAGAATTTGATGATCAATTTCGTCTAATTTAAATTTAGCCATTTTATGTTTTTATTAGATAATAAGCAAAAATAATACATTTTTATTGAAAAATATCTACTATGATTAAAGATTATTTGATTATTAATGATATTTTGCTGTTATTTATTAAAACGAAATCGTTTTCGTGGCCCATTTTTAATTCATTAGAATTAACAGATAAAACTCTATTTTTATTTGCATTTATCTCTTTATGACCATAATACTCACTTAGATTCGATATGTTTTCAATTTTAGGAACAAATTCAATAGAATCCCCTTTTAGTCGTTCTTGATATAGAAATCCAATATCAACAACCTTAATCCCTCTTTTAATTTTAACTTTAGCATTTCTAATAATAACATCATAAAAGCATTTCTCATTTTTTGGAATATCAAAATATGGCTCATAATTATTACCGCTGGTGCTGTTCTCAGCAATGTATTTTAATGCGGTTAATAAAGATTGAAAGATATACTCTCTGGTCTTCTCTCTTGGATAATCGTTTTTATAATGACCTGCTTCAAATAAAATGGTTGGTACATTATGACTTTGAAATGTGTCTCCAACACAATTAATATTAAATGCATCGCTGTATATACCAACTTGATTAGGGATTTGTTTTTGTAGTACATTATTCATCTCTGCAATAATTTCCATTGCAACAGTTCTACTTTGTGTTAAACTACAGGATTCGTCTTGAGCTGGACTTAAAAAGGAAACAGTTGCAGGATTATTTGTTTTTCCAGCACTAAAAATAGTACGCTGGTCATGAAGATTAAAACAAAAATCTGGCTTAAAAGCATCAAAATATTTTCTCAACACCAAACTTTCCGGTTGTGATAAATCTTGTGCATCACGATTTAAATCAATACCATTTGCAGTGAAACGAGTATAAGCCACTGCTCCATCAGGATTTAGTATAGGAATGATCTTTAGTGTGCAATTGTTAAGAATAGTGTCTGTAAACGTATTAGAATCACTCAAAATATTAAAAATATCAAATAAAGCTTTGGTTGTTGTAGATTCATTGCCATGCATTTGTGACCACATCAATACTTTTTTCTCTCCTTTACCAATAGTAATAGAATATATTTTTTCTCCTCTCACTGATTTCGCAATACTATCAACTTTGAAAATTGATGGCAGATTTTCTAAAAGAGGTTCAATACTTTTGGTATAAATATATCGACCAAAAAGCAGCTTTTCTTTATAAGATTTATAGAGCAATTTTAAAATTTCTATTTGCATTTTATTTTTTCGAGAATACAAAGGTAAACATTTGTTACTTTACAATTGTAAACACTTAACTGTCTTTTTTTGCTACATTATTGAACATTATATATCATAATCTTAAATTCGTAAAGCAATAATAGTGTATTTAAATAAAAATATAGTTAATATATTTTATTTCAATAGATTATAATAATTTATATAAAGTTAAGATTTAGCTTATTAGTAAAAATTTATTAATATTATAGGCTAAAATAACTAATATGTTTA
Source organism: Flavobacteriaceae bacterium (assembly GCA_023141985.1). Taxonomy (GTDB): domain Bacteria; phylum Bacteroidota; class Bacteroidia; order Flavobacteriales; family Flavobacteriaceae; genus PRS1. Next base: position 5,104 of record JAGLKH010000121.1, read on the forward strand.
CATTTGTAAATAAATAATTTTCATTTTATCTGTTTACAATGATAAACACTGAAGAATTCACAAAAAGGCTGCAAAAAGTTATAGATTTCTATGGTGAATCTGCATCATCCTTTGCTGAAAAAATTGGAGTTCAACGCTCAAGTATTTCTCATATTTTATCTGGACGAAATAAACCCAGTTTAGATTTTATAATGAAAGTCCTTTCCTCCTATCCAGAAGTTGAATTGTATTGGTTACTAAATGGAAAGGGTAAATTTCCATCACAAAAAGATGAAACACTTACTGAAATAAGATTTTCTGAAGATAAACCTGCTCATAATATTCAGAAAACAATAGATCGCATTGTCATTTTTTATAAAGATGGGAGCTTTACCAGCTATGAGAATTAAATATTTTGTTATTTTGTATCAAAATACGTAAAGATGAGATATATTATGATCTTGCCCATTTTCTTGTTATTCACAAGCTGCTATCATATTGAACGTAACTGTAAAGATTTTAAAACCGGAAAGTTTTATAGTGAGATAGAAATAAACAGCGTGTTGTATAAATCAACATTTACAAGAACTAATACCCTTCAAATTGAAACATATGAAGGAAAAACTGATTCTTCTAAAGTGAGATGGATAAACGATTGTGAAGTGGTTTTTAAAACTATTAACCCAAAAAGCATGGCTGAAAGGAAAGATATTCATTTAAAAATATTAACAACCAATGATTCCTCATACACATTTGAATATTCTTATGTTGGAGAATCACTTAAGCAAAAGGGAATTGC
>JAGLKH010000122.1 GCA_023141985.1 Flavobacteriaceae bacterium
TAATGGCATTGATAACCTTAACTTTTTTAGAAATCATTCTTGGTATAGACAACATTGTTTTTATTTCTATTGCTGCCAATAAACTTCCTGAAAATCAAAGAAATAAAGCTACAAACATTGGCTTATTTTTAGCAATGTTTCAACGTATTATTCTGCTTTTTTTTGTATCTTTTTTAATTAGCTTAAAGGAGCCTTTTTATACTTTTGAAAATAACTGGCTGTCAATGGCTTTAAGTTGGCAAAGCTTAATACTCTTTTCTGGTGGATTATTTTTAATTTATAAGAGCACTTCCGAAATTCGTGAAAAAGTAGAGTCACCTCATCAAGGTGAAAACAGTTTGAAGAAAAAGATTATCAATTCATTATCTCAGGCTATCGTTCAAATATTGATAATAGACTTCATATTTTCTATAGATTCCATTCTAACAGCTGTTGGTATGACTAACGGACTGTCACCAAACCACAATTATAACCTGGTGTTAATGATTATTGCAGTTGTTATTTCTATTGTGATTATGATTGGGTTTGCTAACCCAATACGTAGATTTATAGATGTAAATCCAAGTATCCAACTGTTAGGACTAGCCTTTTTAATCCTGATCGGGTTTATGCTTATTACTGAATCAGCACATTTATCTCATACCTCAATATTTGGTAATGTAGTAGGAGCAATACCTAAAGGTTATCTTTATTTTGCTATTGCATTCTCATTGTTTGTAGAGTTTTTGAATTATAAGATAAGTAAGAAAGGAAAAAAATAAGAGCTTATATCAAAACAATGTAATCTGTCCTTCTTCATCAGCATCCATATTCTTTGCATCTCTATCTGTCTCATTTCGTTTTTCAGGGTTTACTTCTTCGGCAATAACAGTTACTTCTTCTATAACCTCAATCTCATCAGCTGGAATTTCCTCTGGTGCTTCATAAGGCAATGGTTCTAACAAATTAATTTGTTTTATTTTAAGTGTTGTTAATTGGTTACCTAGTGCTTTAATACCTTTTACCGCAATAAACTCTTCTAAATTAACTTCTAAATTTTCTTTTTGATCTTTACCACGTTGCTTTGCAAATATAACTTCTGCCATTGGCTTCCAATCAGTTGTTACTATTTCTAATAGTGTGTTTTCATGTTCGGTAATAAACAGTTCTTCTTTATTTTCGTTATCAATTAAAAAACGCTTAACATAGTAACGCTCTTTGTCTCCATCAAAATAAATAGCAGAAATCGGTTTTTTAGGTATCCATTTTTCAAGCGTAATCATATTATCATTAAAATGCACAGACATTTCCGGTATAATAGTTTTAGCAACACCGGATTGCGTAATAATTAATAGTCTATCTTCTCCTCGAAACTCTCCTATTAATTCTCCTCTTTCATCAAGATTTAAGCGCTGTACAGTATCATCAAACCAAATTTTTCGGGGTTTTAAGGTTGAAACGCCTTTTTCTTTTAATTCTATTTTCTTAACGGAATATTTAGTAACCACATTACCTTTTGAAGCACGGCCTTTAATTATAACATCAGCAAAATCTAAATCCCATTTTAACTTTTTTATACTTCCAGACTGCCTTAAATAAACTGTTACAACTTCGGCCTCTCCATTAGGATTTGCAGAGAAATACCATATTTTAGAACCTTTATTTCCATAAGCCAAATCGTATTCTTTATCTCGTGTAATTCCTGTTACTGCAAAACGTTTTATAAAAGACCCGCCTCTTGTTCCATCACGATAAATCATATTATAAATAGTACGTTTGTCTTTCTTTTTAAATACTGCAACATGTATAATATCTTTACCAATAAAAGTTTTTGATCCAACTTTTGTAACCATCATTTTGCCTTCTCTGGTAAACACAATAATGTCGTCTATATCGCTACAATCACAGACATACTCCTCTTTTCTTAAAGATGTACCTATAAAGCCTTCTCCCCTGTTTACATAAAGTTTAGTATTTCGAATAACAACTTTTGTCGCTATAATATCATCAAAAACTCTAATTTCTGTTTTACGCTCTTTTCCCTTGCCATAGTCTTTTTTTAACCTCATAAAATAAGCAATAGCGTAATCTATTAAATTTTCTAAATGATGCTTTACTTCGGCAATTTGATCTTCTAATGCTTCAATCTTTTGTTGTGCTTTATCAATATCGAATTTAGAAATGCGTTTAATTCTAATTTCTGTTAAGCGCACAATATCGTCTTCAACAACATTTCTTTTTAAATGCTTAATATGAGGTTGCAATCCTTTATCTATAGCTTTAATTACACCATCCCAGGTTTCTTCTTCTTCAATATCGCGATAAATCCTGTTTTCGATGAAGATGCGTTCTAAAGATGCAAAATGCCATTGTCCTTCTAATTCATTTTGCTTAATTTCTAATTCACTCTTTAAAAGTTGAACTGTATTATCGGTAGAGCTACGTAACATTTCAGTTACTCCAATAAATATTGGTCTATTATTTTCTATAACACATCCTAAAGGAGAAATAGAATACTCACAGTTAGTAAATGCATATAAAGCATCAATGGTTTTATCTAGTGAAATCCCTGAAGGCAAGTGTACCAATATTTCTACTTTGGCAGCTGTATTGTCTTCAATTTTCTTAATCTTGATTTTACCTTTGTCATTTGCTTTTAAAATGGAGTCTATTAGTGATGTTGTTGTTGTTCCAAAAGGCACTTCGGTAATAACTAATGTATTTTTATCATGCTGTGTAATTTTTGCACGAACACGGACTTTGCCTCCACGCATTCCGTCATTGTAATTAGTAAAGTCGGCAATTCCCGCGGTTGGAAAATCGGGTAGAATAGTAAAGCGTCTTCCTTTTAAATGCTTGATAGACGCAGCAATGAGTTCGATAAAATTATGAGGTAATATTTTTGTAGATAATCCAACTGCTATACCTTCGGCACCTTGTGCTAAAAGCAAAGGGAACATCACTGGAAGGTTAACGGGTTCTTTACGACGACCATCATAAGAGGCTTGCCATTTAGTTATTTTCGGATTGAATACAACATCCAAACCAAATTTAGATATACGAGCTTCTATATAACGTGAAGCTGCTGCTCTATCTCCTGTGAGTATATTTCCCCAGTTGCCCTGAGTATCTATTAATAAATCTTTCTGACCAATTTGCACCATAGCATCTGCAATACTTGCATCTCCATGTGGATGATATTGCATGGTGTGTCCAACAATATTAGCTACTTTATTGTAACGCCCATCATCGAGGTCTTTCATAGAGTGCATGATACGACGCTGTACTGGTTTAAAACCATCTTCGATAGCAGGAACTGCACGTTCTAAAATTACATACGATGCATAATCTAAAAACCAATCCTTGTACATCCCGGTAACCCTGGTAATAGTTTCTTGATTATTGTTGGTTTCATTTACCAAATCGTCATTCTCTTCTATCATCAACTATTCTTTTTTTTGGTTCTATTATGCCTAATAATTTTATTCAAAGATTGCTTAATATATTTTCGTTTTTTTCGCTCTACAAGTGTAACATTGAAGACTTCTTTTTTCTTATGTCCATGACTACTCATTATATACAATACTAATCTTTTATAAACGATAAAGTTTTGAAATTTAAAACCAATTAATTTTTCTTTTTCAAACTCTACAACATGCTCTTTTTTAATTAAATATTCCGATAGTAAAAGTGATTTATTCATTACTCCAACTTTTACTCCATCGCTATCATATTCAAAAAATTTTGTGACACCAAACAACAATAAAAACAAAGCTGAAAACGAGAAAAAAATAAGTATAAATGATAAAGCCGGATTAGTCGATATTTCACTATAAGCACTAAAGAGTATAGAAAGAATTAAAGCCAATACTATCAAGAGAAAGTATGTAGAAATTATAACGTTTTTAACTTTAGAATTATTAATTCTCATGTGCTTCTTCCAAAATATCTAATTCAACTTTTAAATTATTAATTATAAATTCTTGTCTGCTTGGCGTATTTTTTCCCATATAAAACTGGAGTAATTCTTCAATAGACATATCTTTATCTAACATTATTGGATCTAAGCGAATATCATCTCCTATAAAGTGTTGAAATTCGTCTGGAGAAATTTCTCCCAGTCCTTTAAATCGTGTGATCTCTGGTTTTGGTTTTAGTTTTTCAATGGCATCTTTTCGTTCCTGTTCAGAATAACAATATGCTGTTTCCTTTTTATTTCGCACTCTAAACAAAGGTGTTTGTAAAATATATAAATGGCCTTCTTTTATAAGTTCTGGAAAAAACTGCAAGAAGAAAGTAATTAATAATAAGCGTATATGCATTCCGTCAACATCTGCATCAGTGGCAATTACAATATTATTATAACGAAGTCCTTCTATTGATTCTTCTATATTTAAAGCAGCTTGTAACAAATTGAATTCTTCATTTTCATAAACAATTTTTTTGCTCATTCCATATGAATTTAAAGGCTTACCACGTAAGCTAAAAACAGCTTGCGTATTCACATCTCTAGACTTGGTAATACTTCCGGAAGCCGAGTCTCCTTCAGTTATAAACAATGTAGAATCTAAACGTCTTGCTTTTTTTTGATCGCCAAGATGTACACGACAATCCCGTAATTTTTTATTATGCAAATTTGCTTTTTTTGCACGCTCTCTTGCTATTTTTCGTATTCCGGATAATTCTTTTCGCTCTCGTTCTGCTTGCATTATTTTGCGTTGAATAGCTTCAGCTGTAGCAAGATTTTTATGTAAGTAATTATCAAAATGCGTTTTTACAAAATCATTAATAAATGTTCTTACGGTTGGTAAACCTCCTCCCATTTCGGCAGAACCCAATTTGGTTTTGGTCTGGCTTTCAAAAACAGGCTCCATCACTTTTATTGAAATCGCTGTTACAATAGATTTACGAATATCTGAAGCTTCATAGTTTTTTCCATAATACTCACGAACCGTTTTTACTAATGCTTCTCTATAAGCTATTTGGTGTGTTCCACCTTGTGTAGTGTGCTGTCCATTAACAAACGAATGATACTCTTCGCTATATTGAGTTCTACTGTGAGTTATAGCAACTTCTATATCTTCTCCTTTTAAATGAACAATTGGATAAAGCATATCACTTGATGTAATATTTTCTTCTAACAGATCTTTTAACCCATTCTCACTATAAAATTTTTCGCCATTAAAAATTATAGTTAATCCTGGATTGAGATACACATAATTTTTAAGCATTTTAGAAACATATTCGCTTCTGTATTTATATTTTTTAAAAATACTTTCATCTGGAATAAATGACACTTTAGTGCCCTTACGACGAGAAGTATCATCTAATAACTCTTGATTAGTTAAATTACCTTGTTCAAATTCAGCTGAAGCCGATTTTTCGTCGCGTGTAGATTCCACTCTAAAATAAGCCGATAATGCATTAACAGCTTTTGTACCGACACCATTTAATCCAACCGATTTTTTAAAAGCACGTGAGTCATACTTCCCTCCTGTGTTCATTTTAGATACCACATCAACCACTTTACCTAAAGGAATGCCACGGCCATAATCCCTCACAATAACTTTATTGCCTTGAATAGATATATCTATGGTTTTGCCTGCTCCCATTACATATTCATCAATAGAATTATCGAGAACCTCTTTTAAAAGAATGTATATGCCATCATCTGGTGAAGAACCATCACCAAGCTTACCAATATACATTCCTGGTCTCATCCGGATATGTTCTTTCCAGTCGAGAGAGCGTATATTATCTTCGGTATAGGTGGATTTTTGAGACATAAATATGTTAAAATTAGATAAGTTGCTAATATAATATTTCAGCTTAAAAAATGAAATATAGAACTCACAAAGTAATTAACAATGTTTTCATTGCTTTACAGTGAAAACATAAATTACAAAATCAAAACTACAAATCACAATAATTTAGTAGTTATCAATAAAAGTTTATACATATTTCAGCTTCATTTTTTAAAAGTAAATTTCTGTTTTTTAAAAGAGTTGTCATGTACTTTTTAAGAAATAAACGGTTTACTAATTTTCCTAAAATACCAAAAGGTGATTGAAAATAAAATTGGAGCTTAGGGTTTGTTTTTTGAAATTTTAAGCCTTCGGCTTTTACACATTAAACAAAAAATGCATCACATCACCATCTTTAACTATATAGTTTTTTCCTTCAACACGCATTTTCCCTGCCTCTTTTACTTTAGCCTCACTACCATAAGTTACAAAGTCATTATAACTTATAACTTCTGCTCTAATAAAGCCTTTTTCAAAGTCAGTATGGATAACTCCTGCAGCTTGTGGAGCAGTAGAACCAATATTTATAGTCCAGGCTCTCACTTCTTTTACTCCGGCAGTAAAATACGTTTGCAGATTCAATAATTTGTAGGCTAAACGAATTAATTTTGAAGATCCCGGTTCATCCAAGCCAATATCTTCAAGAAACATCTGGCGTTCCTCGTAGTCATCTAACTCATTGATATCTGCTTCAGTAGCAATTGCAAGCACTAAAACTTCAGCATTTTCGCCTTTAACCGCTTCTTTTACCTGTTCTACGTATGTGTTTCCAGATACCGCAGCACTCTCATCAACATTACAGATATACATAACAGGTTTATCTGTAATAAATTGTGATGGTTTTACATAAGCTACATAATCATCTTCACTAAACTTTATAACTCTTACAGAAATTCCGGCCTCTAAACTTTCCTTAATTTTCATTAAGACAGCCTCTTCCTTTTGCGCTTCTTTATTTCCTGTTTTTGCAGCGCGCTTCACTTTATCGAGCTTCTTTTCTACAGTTTCTAAATCTTTAAGCTGCAATTCCATATCGATAGTTTCCTTGTCACGAATAGGATCAATACTACCATCAACATGCACAATATTATCATTATCAAAACAACGTAATACATGTAAAATTGCATCTGTTTCCCGAATATTTGCTAAAAACTTATTTCCTAAACCTTCACCTTTACTTGCTCCTTTTACTAAACCTGCTATATCTACTATTTCAACCGTTGCCGGTAAAACACGCTCAGGACTCACTAATTCTTCAAGTTTTTCGAGTCTGGAATCCGGAACATTAACCACTCCAATATTAGGTTCAATCGTACAAAACGGGAAGTTTGCACTCTGTGCTTTTGCATTTGATAAGCAATTAAATAAGGTTGACTTTCCTACGTTTGGTAATCCTACAATTCCGGCAACTTGTTTTTCATTTCCGCAAAAGCGGAAATCTTTTAATACTTCACTCAATTTTTAAGAGTGCAAATGTAAGTAATTAAATCTTGGATTGAAACTAAAAAAGCTTTGCAGTACTGTAACAAAATTAGTCACTATTCGTCTTCAATTTAAAAGCCACAATTATGACTAAATCTATTTTAAGATTTGCACTATTCATTTTAACAATTAGCCTTAACGCACAAAGCTTTTCAGCAAAAATTCTTGATAAATCTACAAAGTTACCTGTACCTTATGCTGCTGTACAAACCGAACAATATAAAGGTGTTATTACAAACGAAGAAGGTGTGTTTAATATAGATTTGGAAGGCAACAGTATCAACGAAATAACTATTTCTTCATTAGGTTATAAAAAACAAGTTTTTAAGATAGAACACATTAAAAGCAACAATTATATTATAGAACTGGAACCTTCAATAAACGAGCTGAATACAGTGTACTTAAGCAGTTCTAAACCAAACGCAGATTCTATAATCGCCAAAGTTGTGAGGAACCTTTCAAAAAATTATAAAACTGAAAATATTCAACATAAATTATTTTATCGGGAAACTTCTTATATGGATTTCGATAACCTGGATTTTGAAATAGAAAAAGCATCTCATGTAAAGAAAAAGCAATTGTTTGATGCCAACAATAGCCTTAAAGCTATGACAAACACTATAATGTCGAGTAATTTTGTTCATTTTACAGATTTTATAGGAGAATTAAGCGTTATGGATAAGGATTCTTCAAAACTTCAAGTCAAAAAAGCAACACAAATTATAAATTCAAAAAAGGACTTTTCGCTAGATAATATTCAAGAAAGGGCACAAAGTGTAGTTTTAAAATATTTAGATACTACGCTTACTTATAAGCTTAAAACTGGCTTATTTAAAGTTGAAGACTCTTTATCTCTTGCAAACGACAACAACTCTGTAGACAATAAGCAAGAATTTGAAATAGGAGACCTTAAAAGTGATGCACAAAATATGCTCAATGATACAAGACCAGATCCTCAAAGTTTATTACGGAAAATTTTAGATGCTGATAACTATTCCTTTTCTCTACAAAATGTAACATTTTATAATGATGAAATGGTATATGCTATTCATTTTAGGCCAAAAAGAGCAAAGGCAAAATATACTGGAATATTACATATAGCTGATGATAGCTATGGTGTTTTAAAAGCAGATTATACATATTCTAAAGGAAAACGTGGTAGTAAACTTAACTTACGTTTAATTCTTGGTGTAAAGTATATTGAAAAAATTAGCAATGGAACTATCATTTTTAAAAAGAATAAGGATAATTGGTTTGAACCACGCTACATAAGGCATGAAACTGGAGATTATTTTTATATTAACAGACCTTTAAAGTTTATTGAAAATAGTAGTGCCAAAAACAAAGCACTTTTTAATTTTAAAATTGAAGGTGTTGTCAGACATATAGAAGAATTGTTATTAACAAACACGACTGCTATTACAAATGCTGAATTCAATACTATTAAGGAAGTAAAAATAGTGCCTTATCAAAAGCAAAGAAAATATAATGCAAAAATTTGGGGGAGTAATGAAACTTTAGCTCCAACAGAAGAACTTAAAACCTTTGATGCAACCGATAATTAATCCCCTGGATGCATAAAGCGTTGTTTTGATAATAATTCTTCCTCAGTTTCTACGATATCTTCGTCAGGAATGCAGCAATCTACAGGGCAAACAGCAGCACATTGTGGTTCTTCATGAAAACCTTTACATTCGGTACATTTATCGGGAACGATATAATACAATTCATCACTTATAGGTTCTTGCATATCATCTGCATTTACTGATTTACCATTTGGTAAAACCACATTTCCTGTTAAACTGGTTCCATCTTTATATCTCCAATCATCAGCACCTTCATAAATAGCTGTATTTGGACATTCGGGCTCACAAGCACCACAATTTATACATTCATCTGTTATAATGATTGCCATTGCAATTTTTATCTTTAGTTTGCTTAAATTTGCATCTGCAAAAATAAAATAATAATAGGGATTAAACCTGAGATCCCGCTAAAAAAAAACGGGATTAGTTCAACTATCCTATTTTGAATTCATCTGCCTTTGCGGATTCTTCAAAATAGAGTTTTACTAATAAAAGTGTTATACAAATTATAATGAATAACAAAAAACACATAATTAAAGCCCTTATTGAATTAGGAAAATTTATAAGTCAGTTTTCTTTAAAAGGCATTCAGCAAAAAAATGATGTTTTATATAATAATTTATTTTTTGATGGCTTTAAACATCAAATAAAATTAGCTCATGAACACAACGGCTGGTTTACTAAAGAAAATGTTTTATTTGCTTTAGACGGATGGTCTAACTTACTGATTGAAAGTAACCTTAACCAATGGTTAGATAAGTATGACTTTAATGAGATAATACCAAAGAAAATTGCAATAATAATGGCTGGAAATATTCCTTTAGTTGGTTTCCATGATTTTATAAGTGTTCTTGTATCCGGACATAATGTTTTAATTAAACAATCTACAAATGATAAGCACATTTTACCTTTTTTAGCAAAATATTTAGAATCCATAACTCCAGAATTAAAAGACAAAATTGAGTTTACAGAAGATAGGTTGATTAATTTTGATGCTATTATTGCTACTGGAAGTAATAATACAGCACGATATTTTGAATATTATTTTAAAGACAGACCGTCAATAATAAGAAGAAATAGAAATTCAATTGCTGTCCTAACCGGAAAAGAAACAGATGATCAACTTAAAGCACTTTCTGAAGATATTTTTAGATACTATGGTTTGGGTTGTAGAAATGTGTCAAAATTATTTGTTCCAAAAAATTATGATTTTGATAGCTTATTTAAGGCGATTTACCATTGGCATCCTATAATCAATCAGGCAAAATATGCAAATAACTACGATTATAACAAGGCGGTCTATATAATGAGTGAATTTGATATGTTAGAAAATGGATTCCTGATGATAAAAGAAGATGTGAGTTATGCTTCACCTATTGCAACACTTTTCTATGAAAGTTATGATTCTATTCAACAATTAAAAGAGCGCATTAAAAAGAATAAAGATAAAATTCAATGTGTAGTTTCTAACGGATTTATGGATACTGAAATAAAATTTGGTCAAACTCAAAAGCCACAATTATGGGATTATGCAGATGGAGTCGATACTATTGAATTCTTGTTAAAAATTTAGTGTATTATTATTAATTCTATAATGAAAAAGTTACTATAAATTATCACCTTTGCACCTGTTAAATTTAAAGCATCATGAAGAAACATAATTTTAGTGCAGGACCTAGTATTTTACCTCAAGAAGTATTATTAAAAGCTTCAGAAGCAGTATTAAATTTTAATAATGATAACTTATCATTATTAGAAATCTCTCACCGAAGCAAACCTTTTGTGGATGTCATGGAACATGCAAGAGCTTTAGTGTTAGAGCTTCTTAATCTTGAAGGTAAAGGGTATAAGGTACTGTTTTTACAAGGAGGTGCAAGCACACAGTTTTTAATGGTTGCCCTCAACTTATTAGAGAAAAGAGCTGGCTATTTAAACACCGGATCCTGGAGTGATAAAGCTATAAAAGAAGCTAAAATTTATGATGATATATATGAAGTGGCTTCATCTAAAAATGCGAACTATAATTATATCCCAAAGGGGTATGATATTCCTACAGATTATGATTATTTTCATTGTACATCTAATAATACAATTTTTGGAACACAGATGAAATCCTTTCCAAAATGTTCAATCCCGTTAGTGTGCGATATGAGTAGTGATATATTTTCTCGTCAATTAGATTTTACAAAATTCGATCTAATATACGCTGGAGCTCAAAAAAATTTGGGGCCTGCAGGAACTACTCTGGTGGTAGTAAAAGAAGATATATTAGGTAAAGTTTCTCGAAAAATTCCATCAATGATGGATTATAAAGTACAAATAAGTAAAAGTAGTATGTTTAATACACCTCCTGTTTTTGCCGTTTATGTTTCAATGTTAACTCTACAATGGTTAAAAGATCTTGGAGGAATTGAGGCGATTGAAAAAGTTAATGATATAAAAGCACGATTAATTTATTCAGAAATCGATTTAAACCCTTTATTTAAAGGATATGCCTCAAAAGCAGATCGTTCACTAATGAATGCAACATTTAATTTAATTAATGACGATTTAAAAGAAACTTTCGATACTATGTGTAGAGAAGGCGGAATAAGTGGATTAAATGGACATAGAAGTGTTGGGGGTTATAGAGCATCAATGTATAATGCATTGCCTCTTGAAAGTGTACAAGTTTTAGTAGAAATTATGAGTGAATTAGAAACTAAAGCTTAAATAAGTTAACAGTATTCAGTTGCAGCTTGCAGTTGTTTACTCATAAAAAAGAATTATAAACATGTTAGGTTTAAAGTCTTAAGTTGTAAAACTTTTAACTTTTAACTTTTAACTCTTAACTTTTAATAATGAAAGTATTAGCAAATGACGGAGTTTCGCAAAGCGGAATAGATGCACTAGAAAAAGCTGGATTTGAAGTAAACACAGTTACAGTTGCACAAGAACAGCTAGAAAATTATATAAATGAAAATCAAATTAGCGTTCTTTTAGTTAGAAGCGCAACTACAGTTAGACAACAGTTAATTGATGCCTGCCCAAGCCTGAAAATTATTGGTCGTGGTGGGGTTGGTATGGATAACATAGATGTAGAATATGCTCGCAATAAAGGATTAGATGTTATAAATACTCCTGCAGCATCTTCAAGCTCTGTTGCCGAATTGGTTTTTGCACATTTATATGGAGGTGTTCGTTATTTATACGACTCTAACAGAAATATGCCTTTAGATGGCGATACTAAATTTAAAACACTTAAGAAGAATTATGCTAAAGGTACTGAATTAAGAGGCAAAACACTTGGTATTATTGGTTTTGGACGAATTGGCCAGGAAGTAGCTAAAATTGGATTAGGAGTTGGAATGAAAGTTATCGCAAGTGATTTGTTTGTGCCAAAGGCTACCATAAAAGTTGATTTCTTTGATGGACAATTTATTAATGTAGATATTGAAACAGAATCTATGGAGAACATTCTTAAACAATCCGATTTTATTTCATTACACGTTCCGGCACAAAATGGATATGTAATAGGTAAAGACCAAATTAATATGATGAAAGAAGGTGTAGGAATTGTTAACGCAGCTCGTGGAGGAGTTATTGATGAAGTCGCTCTTGTAAATGCTATAGATAGTGGCAAAATCAGCTTTGCTGGTTTAGACACTTTTGAAAACGAACCAACACCTGCAATACAAGTTTTAATGAGCAGCAAATTATCTCTTTCACCTCACATTGGAGCAGCAACAAATGAAGCACAAGATAGAATTGGCACCGAATTGGCTTCGCAAATTATAGATATATTAAAAGCATAATAATAATTCTTTTTTATTAATTGAGCCTTAACAAATTTGTTAAGGCTTTTTTATATCTTGTGGTTTTAAATAAACTTAACCTATAAATTATTATGTCAGGAATTTTAGATGTGTTAAACACTGACCTCGGTAAAACTATAATTAGCGGTATAGCAGGTCAAACAGGACAAAATGAAAACAAAACAGGAAGCGTATTATCAATGGCTTTACCAGTTTTAATGCAAGCAATGAAAAACAACACCTCAACGCCTCAAGGTGCAAAAGGATTATTAGGTGCACTAAACAGCAATCACGATGGAGGTATTTTAGATAATCTTGGAGGATTATTTGGTGGCGGTGTCGATTCTAATGTATTAGACGATGGTGGGAAAATCTTAGGACATGTATTAGGTGGTAAACAGCAAAATGTTCAAAATGTTTTAAGTCAAAAATCAGGTATGGATGAAGGAGCTGTTGGACAGATTTTAAAAGTTGCTGCGCCAATTTTAATGGGGATTTTAGGTAAACAAGCACGCCAACAAAATGTTAATAATTCTTCTGGAATTGAAAATTTACTAGGAGGGTTAATTGGAGGAAGTTCCGCACAACAGGAACAAAGTTTTTTAGAATCTATGCTCGATGCAGATGGTGACGGAAGTATTGTAGATGATGTGGCAGGAATGGTTTTAGGAGGAAATAAAAAGAAAAGCGGATTAGGCGGATTATTGGGTGGTCTTTTTGGAAAGAAGTAAACAACCATATATTATTTGTAGCTGAATATAAATTGTTTGGCTTTTTTATGTTAATACAAGAAGCATCGCGAGGAAGTAAACTGTATAATTGAAGTTCATATCAGGAGATTGCTTCGCTACACTCGTAATGACGCATCTTTGCACTAATTCGAGAGGCAAAGTAATTTGTATAATTGAAACTCTCAATGACAAAAATCCATTTTAAACAGCCAAATTTTATGTTAAAAGATTAATTTTCAATCGATTTCTAAAACAAATTTTGTATTTTTAGTTAAAAGACAAAATGAAAAATGTAATTCTAATACTATTAGTTTGTTTTGGAATTTACTCTTGTAAAACTTCTAATAAAGTAACCACTTCTATTACTGAAACCAATGCAACTTCTCAAGATACTGTTCGTATTGCAAATGATGATCTTGGATACGAAATTATTATTATAGAACCTG